>NZ_JBWJVM010000018.1:0-110774 GCF_056428985.1 Streptomyces sp. CA189
TGAGCCGGGAGTATGCCGCCCGCTCACGAGCGAGCTTCTTACGTCCCTGCGGCTGCCGGTCCTCGCGGATCTCGAAGCCCATGCCACCCCTTGAACTGGGGTGTTGCAACGACTCCTAGAACCCAAGCTGCGTACCGGGGCCCTTTCACGTGTGCGGCGCCAGGGCCTGCGGGCTAGGGCCTGCGGGCCGAGGTCACGCGGTAGACGTCGTAGACGCCTTCGACGCCCCGTACGGCCTTCAGGACGTGGCCCAGGTGCTTCGGGTCGCCCATCTCGAAGGTGAACCGGGAGGTGGCCACCCGGTCGCGGGAGGTCTGGACGGCCGCGGACAGGATGTTCACGTGCTGGTCCGACAGGACCCGGGTGACGTCCGACAGCAGCCGGGACCGGTCCAGTGCCTCGACCTGGATGGCGACCAGGAAGACGGAGGACTGGGTGGGCGCCCACTCGACCTCCAGCATCCGCTCGGGCTGCTGTGAGAGGGAGTCCACGTTGACGCAGTCGGCACGGTGAACCGATACGCCGCTGCCCCGGGTGACGAACCCGATGATGGGGTCGCCCGGCACCGGGGTGCAGCAGCGGGCCAGCTTGACCCACACGTCCTCGACGCCCTTGACCACCACGCCGGGGTCGGCGTTCCCGCGGCGCGTGCTGCGGCCGCGGGCCGGCGGGATGCTGTCCTCGATGTCCTCGTTGGCCGCGTCCTCGCCGCCGAGGGCCTGGACCAGCTTCTGGACGACGTTCTGCGCGGTGACGTGGCCTTCGCCGATCGCCGCGTAGAGCGAGGAGATGTCGGGGTAGCGCATCTCGTGCGCGAGGGTGACGAGGGAGTCCCCGGTCAGGATGCGCTGGATCGGCAGGTTCTGCTTGCGCATGGCCCGCGCGATGGCGTCCTTGCCGTGTTCGATCGCCTCGTCGCGGCGCTCCTTGGAGAACCAGGCGCGGATCTTGTTGCGGGCGCGGGGGGACTTGACGAAGCCCAGCCAGTCGCGGGACGGGCCGGCGCCCTCGGCCTTGGAGGTGAAGACCTCGACCAGGTCGCCGTTGTCGAGGGTCGATTCGAGCGGTACGAGCCGCCCGTTGACCCGCGCTCCTATGGTCCGGTGGCCGACCTCGGTGTGGACGGCGTACGCGAAGTCGACGGGCGTGGCTCCGGCCGGCAGAGCGATGACATCGCCCTTGGGCGTGAAGACGAAGACCTCGTTGCGCGAGAGGTCGAAGCGCAGCGAGTCGAGGAACTCGCTCGGGTCCTCGGTCTCCTTCTGCCAGTCCAGCAGCTGGCGCAGCCACGCCATGTCGTTGACGGTGTCGTGGCCGGCGCTGCCCTTGGCCGCCTGCGGCACGTCGGTCCGTACCTTCGAGGTGCCGGCGACGGTCTGCTGCTTGTACTTCCAGTGCGCGGCGATGCCGTACTCGGCGCGGCGGTGCATGTCGAAGGTGCGGATCTGGAGCTCGACGGGCTTGCCGCTGGGTCCGATGACCGTCGTGTGGAGCGACTGGTACATGTTGAACTTCGGCATCGCGATGTAGTCCTTGAACCGGCCGGGGACCGGGTTCCATCGCGCGTGCACGGTGCCGAGGGCGGCGTAGCAGTCCCGGACGGTGTCGACGAGGACCCGGATGCCGACCAGGTCGTAGATCTCGGCGAAGTCGCGGCCGCGCACGATCATCTTCTGGTAGACGCTGTAGTAGTGCTTGGGGCGCCCGGTGACGGTGGCCTTGATGCGGGCGGCCCGGAGGTCGGCCTGCACCTCGTCGGTGACGACGGTGAGGTACTCGTCGCGCTTGGGTGCCCTTTCGGCCACCAGCCGCACGATCTCGTCGTACATCTTGGGGTAGAGGATCGCGAAGGCGAGGTCCTCCAGCTCCCACTTGATGGTGTTCATGCCCAGCCGGTGCGCCAGCGGGGCGTAGATCTCAAGGGTCTCGCGGGCCTTCTTCTCCTGCTTCTCCCGCTTGAGATAGCGCATGGTGCGCATGTTGTGCAGCCGGTCGGCGAGCTTGATGACCAGGACCCGGGGGTCCTTGGCCATGGCCACGACCATCTTGCGGACGGTCTCGGCCTGCGCGGCCTCGCCGAACTTGACGCGGTCGAGCTTGGTGACTCCGTCGACGAGCAGGGTCACCGCGTCGCCGAAGTCGCGCCGCAGGTCCTCCAGCCCGTACTCGGTGTCCTCCACGGTGTCGTGGAGCAGCCCCGCCATCAGCGTGGCCGGGTCCATGCCCAGCTCGGCGAGGATCGTGGTCACCGCGAGCGGGTGGGTGATGTACGGGTCGCCGCTCTTGCGCTTCTGGCCGCGGTGCCAGCGCTCGGCGACCTGGTAGGCCTGCTCGATCTGGCGCAGCGTGGCCGTCTCGATCTTCGGATCGTTGCTGCGGACTATGCGGAGCAGCGGTTCCAGGACCGGGTTGTACGGGTTGGAACGCTGGACGCCGAGGCGGGCCAGCCGGGCGCGCACCCGATTGGAGGACCCGGCCGACTTCGCGGACGCGGGCTTGACCGGGGGCGCGGGCGCCGGGGCCGGCGGTACCGGGGCGGCCGGCGGCGTGGCGGGGCCCGCCGCGGCCGGCTCGGCCTGCGGATCGGGCTGCGCGGCGGAGATTGGCTGGACCTCGTCTGGCAAGAGCGCTCCCTCAGCGGATCCGGTGCCCGTGTCCGGTCCGGATAACCCATCGTAGCGAGGGTTCCGCCACCCCGTTCCCCGAGCCTGCGCGAATCAGCCCGTCCGGCGTTTGAGGACCGGGGTCTGGGGCGGAGCCCCAGCTGGGGGTCCCCCCGGACGGAGTCTGGGGAATGGAGGAAGGGCGGGTAGGGGACTTCGCCCCGCGCAGCGGCCCGCACACGCCGAAGCGGGCGCGCTCCGGGATGTCCCGGTGCACGCCCGCTTCGTAGAACAGTGTGGTCAGACCACGATCAGCGCATCCAGCGGAGCATCGCCCAGCGTCGCCACCAGCCGCTCACGGCCCGGCAGGAACGACAGCTCCATCAGGACCGCGACCCCGGCGACCTGCGCCCCGGCCCGCCGGATCAGCTCCAGCGAGGCGGCGGCGGTGCCACCGGTGGCCAGCACGTCGTCGATGACCATGACCCGGTCGTCGGCGCACAGCGCCTCCGCGTGGATCTCGATCTCCGCCGACCCGTACTCCAGGTCGTAGGACTGCAGGAGCGTCGCCCCGGGCAGCTTCCCGGCCTTGCGGACCGGCACGAAGCCGATGCCCGCCTGCACGGCCACCGGAGCCGCCAGGATGAATCCCCGCGCCTCCAGCCCGACGATCTTCGTCGCTCCGTACTGCCCGGCCAGGGCCACCAGCGCGTCCGTGAGGGCGCCGAACGCCTTCGGGTCGGCCAGCAGCGGGGTGATGTCCTTGAACATCACACCCGGCTTCGGGTAGTCCGCCACGTCCGTGATCCGGCTGAGCAGCAGGTCCCGTACACCGGAGGGCAGCTCCGCGGTCACCGGCGGCGTCCCGACCGGCCCTGCGCCACTACCTCGGGCGCGCCGTCGGTCCCGGCGTCCTCGGGCGATTCGCCCCTGGCCTCGGCCGACGCCCGCTTCGCGAGCACCCGCTTCTTCAGGGCCTTCATCGCCGGCTCGCGCTCCTTCAGGTCCACGACCAGCGGGGTCGCGATGAAGATCGACGAGTAGGCGCCGGCCGCGAGGCCGACGAACAGCGACAGCGAGATGTCGTTCAGCATGCCGGCGTCGAGGATGCCGCCACCGATGAAGAGCAGCGCTCCGACCGGGAGCAGTGCCACGACGGTGGTGTTGATCGAGCGGACCAGGGTGCCGTTGATGCTGCGGTTGGCGATCTCGCTGTACGTCCAGCGGGACTGCTTGGTGATGTCCTTCGAGCCCTCCTTGAGACCGTCGAAGACGACGACGGTGTCGTAGAGGGAGTAACCGAGGATGGTCAGCAGACCGATGACCGTACCCGGGGTGACCTCGAAGCCGACCAGCGCGTACACGCCGACCGTGATCGTGAGGTCGTGGATCAGCGCGATGAGCGCCGCGACCGCCATCCGCCACTCGAAGGCGATGGCCAGGTAAATCACCACGAGGACCATGAAGACGCCGAGGCCGGTCCAGGCCTTGTTGGCGATCTGCTCGCCCCAGCTGGGGCCGACCAGGTCCGCGTTGATCTGAGCCGCGTCGACCTTGAGGTCGGTGGCGAGCTTGGCCTTCACCTCGGCCGCGGCATCGGTGCCCAGTTCCGAGATCTGGATGCGCAGGCCGCCGGTGCCGAGCTTCTGGACGATCGCGGCGTGGCCGGAGGCCTCTTCCGCGTCCTCTCGGGCCTGGGCCTCCGAGACGGAGGTCTTCGGGGTGGTGAAGACGGCACCGCCCTTGAACTCGATGCCCATGTTCAGGCCCGAGACGGCCACGGCCACGATCGCCGTGATGGTGATCAGGATGGAAACGCCGTACCAGACGAAGCGCTTGCCGACGAAGTCGTAGCCGACCTCACCTCGGTACAGCTTGGCGCCGAGATCTCCGAGCTTCGACATCTCTCACGCCTCCTTTGCGTCGACGGGAACGGAGACGGTCGCGGCGGCCGCGTCGGAGCCGGTACGACGCGAGCGTCGCAGCGGCGGCTTCGCGCCCAGTCGCTTCGGGTCCAGCCCGGACCACGGGTGACCGCTGGCGAAGAAGTCCGTACGGGCCAGCAGCGTCATGACGGGCTTGGTGAAGAGGAACACCACGACCACGTCGAGCAGGGTGGTCAGGCCCAGGGTGAAGGCGAAGCCCTGCACCTTGCCGACGGTGACGATGAACAGCACCGCGGCGGCCAGGAACGACACGAAGTCGGAGACCAGGATGGTGCGACGGGCGCGCGGCCAGGCGCGCTCGACGGCCGGACGCAGGGTGCGGCCCTCGCGGATCTCGTCCCGGATGCGTTCGAAGTACACGATGAACGAGTCGGCGGTGATGCCGATCGCGACGATCGCACCACAGACGGCCGGCAGGTTCAGGGCGAAGCCGATGCCCTTGCCGAGCAGCACCATGATCGTGTAGGTCAGGATGCCGGAGACCATGAGGCTGATGATGGCGACGAACGCCAGGCCCCGGTAGTACGCCAGCAGGTAGATCACCACGAGGGCGAGGCCGATGGCGCCGGCGATGAGGCCGGCCTTCAGCTGCTCGCCGCCGAGCGCGGCGGTGACGGTGGTGACGCTGTCCTCCTGGAAGGACAGCGGCAGGGCGCCGTACGAGAGCATGTTGCCCAGGTCCTGCGCGGACTGCTGGGTGAAGCCGCCGGAGATCTCGGCGTTGCCGCCGGTCAGCGCCTGGCTGACGGACGGGTCGGAGATGACCTCGCCGTCGAGCACGATGGCGAACTGGTTCTGCGGGGGCTGCTTGGCCGCGAGCTCACCGGTGATCTTGGCGAACTTGTCGGCGCCCTTGTCGGTGAACTGCATCGTGACGATCCACATGCCGCGCTGCGGGTCGATGATGCCCTTGGCGTCCTTCACGTCCTGGCCGTTGACCTGGGCCGGGCCGAGCACCCACTTGGCCCAGGCGTCGCCGCGCTTGCCGCAGGCGAGCGTCGGGTCCTCGGGCTTGACGTTCTGCTTGACGGCGGTGCGCTGCGCCTCGTCGCTGCAGTCCAGCGCGGCGAACTTCGCCTGCAGGTCCGCGGCAGCGGCCTGCTCGGCGGACGGCGCGGACGGCGACGTGGACGGCGTGGCCTTGTCGTCTGCCTTCTTCGACTCGCTCGCCGAGGGCGAGGGAGAGGGGGCGTTCGGGGCCTTGAGGGCCTCACTGACCGCACGGCCCTGGGAAGTGGCGCTGGACGACGGGGTGGGCGCACTGGCAGACGGGCTGCCGGAGCCGCTCGGGGCGGCGCTCGGGGAGCCGCTCGCGTTGGCCTCGGGGGCTACCGGGGCACCGTCCGCCGTGGCGAGCACGGGGCGGAAGTACAGCTGGGCGGTGGTACCGACCTGGTCGCGCGCCTGCTGGTCGTTCGTCCCCTTGGGGATGTTCACGATGATGTGGTCGCGGCCCTGGGTCTGGACCTCGGCCTCCGACACACCGAGACCGTTGACACGGCGCTCGATGATGCCGACCGCCGTGTTCATGTTGGTCTCGTTGATCGCGTCCGGCTTGCCGGGCTCGCTCTTGGCCTTGAGCGTGATGCTCGTACCGCCGGCGAGGTCGATGCCGAGGCGCGGCGTCGTCTGCTTCGTGAGGAACATCCCCGCGGTGAGCGCCACCATCGCGATCAGGATGATGGCCAGGGCACGCCCCGGCCTCCCCTGAGCCCCCGTGGGCCGCCGGCCCTTCTTCGGTGCTGCCACCTTGTCGTATCTCCCTGTCCAACCGTCCCGCGCCGGGTCAGCGCGTGGACGGCCACCGAAATGTGTGTGGGGACCCCTGCCCCCCGCAGAAGGGTCACTGGCGGGGGCCGACGGGGCTGCCGATCAGGCGCCCCGCACGGTCCCCGGCCCAGCGCTACTTCGCGCCGGCCTCGCCGTCGGTCTTGCCGTCCTTCGGCTCGTCGCCCTTGGCCTCGTCGGCCTTGGGCTCGTCGGCCTTGGGCTCGTCCTTCTTGCCCAGGTCGAGCTTGGGGGCCTCGTCCCCGGTCAGGGAGGACGCGTCGTCCGGGACGACCGGCGTGTCGATCGTCAGATCATCGGTGATGCCGTGGACGATGCGGTTGTACTCCTCGTCCTCCAGCACGGCACCGATGGAGTTCTTCGCGTAGATCGCGTGGACGCCGGGGGCCACCTCGAGCGTGACGGTGTCCTCGCCGACCTCCTTCACCGTGGCGTACATGCCACCGATGGTGCGGACGCCGGTGCCGGGGGTCAGCTGCTCGCGCATCTGCACGGCCTGCTGCTGCTTCTTCTTCTGGCTACGGGTCAGCAGGAACATCGCGCCGATGATCAGCACGAACGGGAGGAGGGAGAAGATATCCAAGGGACGCAGGTCCTTCGTATCGACCGCACGAGCGCACGGCCTTTGTACGGGGGGTGGGTACGCCGACCGTAAGGGTCGGCATCGGCGGAGTCTAGGCGAGTCCGCACCGATGGAACAACGCCCAGCATGTCACCGCAGTTCCTGAGGGGTCGAACCTCCGCGCCGTCAGGTCCCGAAGAGGCCCTGTTGTCCGCTTGATCCGTTCCCGCCCTGCTGTGGCGGAACAAGTCCCAGGTGAGCCCATGCGGCCGGGGTCGCGACCCGCCCCCGCGGGGTCCTGGCCAGAAGCCCCTCCCGTACGAGGAAGGGCTCCGCGACCTCCTCCACGGTCTCCCGCTCCTCACCGACGGCGACGGCGAGCGTCGACAGGCCCACGGGGCCCCCGCCGAAGAGCTTCAGGAGCGCCTCCAGGACGGCCCGGTCCAGCCGGTCGAGCCCGCGCTCGTCGACCTCGTAGACCTTCAGGGCGGTGCCGGCGACCGTGCGGTTGATCACGCCGTCGGCCCTGACCTGGGCGTAGTCGCGGACGCGGCGCAGCAGCCGGTTGGCGATACGGGGGGTTCCGCGCGAGCGGCCGGCGATCTCGGCGGCGCCGGCGGTGTCGATCTCCACGTCGAGGAGCCGCGCGGAACGGTGGATGACGCGCTCCAGCTCCTCCGGGGCGTAGAACTCCATGTGGCCCGTGAAGCCGAAGCGGTCGCGCAGCGGGGGCGGGAGCAGACCGGCCCTGGTCGTGGCCCCGACGAGGGTGAACGGGGGCAGCTCCAGCGGAATGGCGGTGGCCCCCGGACCCTTCCCCACGATCACGTCGACGCGGAAGTCCTCCATGGCCATGTAGAGCATTTCCTCGGCGGGCCGGGACATGCGGTGGATCTCGTCGAGGAAGAGGACCTCACCCTCCTGGAGGGAGGAGAGGATGGCGGCGAGGTCGCCCGCGTGCTGGATGGCGGGGCCGGAGGTGATCCGGATGGGCGCGCCCATCTCGGCCGCGATGATCATGGACAGGGTAGTCTTCCCCAGGCCCGGGGCGCCCGACAGCAGCACGTGATCGGCGGTGGCGCCGCGCTGGCGGGCCGCCTTCAGGACCAGGTCCAGCTGCTGGCGGACCTTCTCCTGCCCGACGAACTCACCGAGGTCCTTGGGCCGCAGGGCCGCCTCGACGGCGGTGTCCTCGCCGTCCGCCGCGGCTGCGACGATCCGGTCGTCGCTCTCGTCATCCCAGTTCACGGTGTCAGTCTGCCTTCTCGGGGTGCTGCGGTGGTCTGTGCGCGGGCCGTATCCCGGGGCTCCGCCCCGGACCCCGCGCCTCAAACGCCGGCGGGGCTGGATTTGGCCGGCGTCAGCCTGGACGTGCACGGGGCACGTCGTTCGCCTTGGCGAGCTGGATTGCCCGCAGGGCCATTTCAGCCCCTCCGGCGTTTGAGGAGCGGGGGTCCGGGGGCTGGCCCCCGGCAACGGCGCCGCACGGACGTCACCGGGCTCGGTTCAGGGACTGCAGGGCCGCCCGCAGGAGCTGCGGAACCGGGGCAGAACCGCCCGAGGCGATCGCGGCCTCAGCCTGGGGCGTGACGGCCGAGACCGCGTCGTCCGCGTCCCGGGGCGCGTAGCCGAGGCCGATCAGCGCGGCGGACAGCTGCTCCGACCACGGCGCCGGGCCGGAGGCCACCGCACGCTGCGCGCCGACCATCCCGCTCGACCCCAGCGGAGCGCCCAGCTTGTCCTTCAGGTCCAGCAGCAGCTTCTGCGCGCCCTTCTTGCCGATGCCGGAGACGGCCATCAGCGCCTTCTCGTCCCCCACGGAGACGGCGACGCGCAGCGCGTCCGGGCTGTGCACCCCGAGCATCGCCTGCGCGAGCTTCGGGCCGACCCCGCTCGCCGTCTGCAGGAGCTCGAAGACCTGGCGCTCGTCGTCGTCGGCGAAGCCGTACAGCGTCAGCGAGTCCTCCCGTACGACCAGCGAGGTCGCCAGCCGGGCCGGCTCGCCGGTCCGCAGGCCCGCGATGGTGTTCGGCGTGCAGTGCACGGCCATGCCCACTCCCCCGACCTCGATGACGGCCAGGGTGGGGGCGAGCGCGGCGACCGTGCCGCTGACGAAGGCGATCATGTAGTGCGGCCTTTCAGGGCGCTGGCATGCCGGTTGACGGCCTGCTGGAGGCGGTTCTGCGCGGGGGCGCGCCAGATGTGGCAGATGGCGAGGGCGAGGGCGTCCGCGGCGTCGGCGGGCTTGGGAGGGGCGGACAGCCGCAGCAGCCGGGTGACCATGGCACCGACCTGCGCCTTGTCGGCGCGACCGCTGCCGGTGACGGCGGCCTTGACCTCGCTCGGGGTGTGCAGCGCGACCGGTATGCCGCGGCGCGCCGCGCACAGCATGGCGACAGCGCTGGCCTGGGCCGTGCCCATCACGGTGCTGACGTTGTGCTGGCTGAACACCCGCTCCACAGCCACGACTTCGGGCCGGTGCTCGTCGATCCATTCCTCGATGCCCTGCTCGATCGCGACGAGCCGGTGGCCCAACTCGGCGTCCGCGGGCGTCCGTACGACCCCCACGCCCAGCATCGTCAGGGGACGGCCCGCCACCCCCTCGACCACGCCGACACCGCATCGGGTCAGGCCCGGGTCAACACCGAGTACGCGCACCCCGCCTCCCCCCTTTGCGGCTAAACCGCCGCCGCTCTCGCGGAGGTGGTGCCTCGCCGTCGTGGCTGATCAATTGATGGTTGCGGTCGCCAGACTAACGGCTGCCTATGACAACGCAGCGGGCCGACGGGGTGTGTCCCCGTCGGCCCGCTGCGACGCTGTGAGCGGTCGGCACCCGGATCAGGCGTCGACCTTCTCCATGACCTCGTCCGAGACGTCGAAGTTGGCGAAGACGTTCTGCACGTCGTCGCTGTCCTCCAGCGCGTCGATCAGCTTGAAGATCTTGCGCGCGCCCTCTTCGTCCAGCTCGACCTGCATGGTCGGCAGGAAGTTGGAGTCGGCCGAGTCGTAGTCGATGCCCGCCTGCTGCAGCGCGGTGCGGACGCCGACCATGTCGGTGGCCTCGCTGATGATCTCGAACTGGTCGCCGAGGTCGTTGACCTCTTCCGCGCCCGCCTCGAGCACCGTCTCCAGCACGTCGTCCTCGGACAGCTCGCCCTTGGGCAGCAGGACGACGCCCTTGCGGTTGAACAGGTACGAGACCGAGCCGGGGTCGGCCATCGAACCGCCGTTGCGGGTCATGGCGACCCGTACGTCGGACGCGGCACGGTTGCGGTTGTCGGTGAGGCACTCGATGAGCACCGCGACGCCGTTCGGGCCGTAGCCTTCGTACATGATCGTCTCGTAGTCGGCGCCGCCGGCCTCGAGGCCGCCGCCGCGCTTGACCGCGGAGTCGATGTTCTTGTTCGGGACCGAGCTCTTCTTCGCCTTCTGGATGGCGTCGAAGAGGGTCGGGTTGCCATCGATGTCGGCGCCGCCCATACGGGCCGCGACCTCGATGTTCTTGATCAGCTTCGCGAAGAGCTTGCCGCGCTTGGCGTCAACCACGGCCTTCTTGTGCTTCGTCGTAGCCCATTTAGAGTGGCCGGACATCTGCCTGTCTCCTTCGCGTCACCAACAATGTTCGCCTCAGATCCTACCGGGACGCCGTTACAGCCCCGCGCGCACCATGTCGACGAAGTACGCGTGGACCCGGTCGTCGCCCGTGAGCTCCGGGTGGAACGAGGTGGCGAGGACATTGCCCTGGCGTACGGCGACGGTGTGGCCGTCGTACGTGGCGAGCACCTCGGCGGCTCCGCCGACGGACTCGACCCAGGGGGCCCGGATGAAGACGCCCTCGACGGGGCCGCCCTCGATGCCGGCGAAGTCGACCTGCGCCTCGAAGGACTCGTTCTGCCGGCCGAAGGCGTTGCGGCGCACGATCATGTCGATGCCACCCAGGGTCTCCTGGTCCTCACGGCCGTCCAGGAGCTTGTCGGCGAGCATGATCATGCCGGCGCAGGTGCCGTAGACCGGCATCCCGGCCCGTACGCGCTCGCGCAGCGGCTCCAGCATGCCGAACAGCACGGCGAGCTTCGACATGGTCGTGGACTCGCCGCCGGGGATCACCAGGGCGTCGACCTCGGCGAGCTCCTCGGGACGCCGGACCGGCCTGGCCACGGCGTCAGCCGAGGCCAGGGCGATCAGGTGCTCCCGTACGTCGCCCTGGAGTGCCAGGACACCAATCACGGGGGTGGTCATGGTGATGACTACCAGCCGCGGTTGGCGTAGCGCTCGGACTCGGGGAGGGTGTCGCAGTTGATGCCGACCATGGCCTCGCCCAGGTTGCGGGAGGCGTCCGCGATGATCTTCGGGTCGTCGTAGAAGGTGGTGGCCTTCACGATGGCGGCGGCGCGCTTGGCCGGGTCGCCCGACTTGAAGATGCCGGAGCCGACGAAGACGCCCTCGGCACCGAGCTGGCGCATCAGCGCGGCGTCGGCGGGGGTGGCGACGCCACCGGCGGAGAACAGTACGACCGGGAGCTTGCCGAGCTCGGCGACTTCCTTGACCAGCTCGTACGGGGCGCGCAGCTCCTTGGCGGCGGCGAACAGCTCGTTGTTGTCGTAGCCGCGCAGGCGGGCGATCTCGTTCTTGATCTGGCGCAGGTGGCGGACGGCCTCGACCACGTTGCCGGTGCCGGCCTCGCCCTTCGAGCGGATCATGGCCGCGCCCTCGGCGATGCGGCGCAGGGCCTCGCCCAGGTTGGTGGCGCCACAGACGAAGGGGGTGGTGAACGCCCACTTGTCGGCGTGGTTGACCTCGTCGGCCGGGGTCAGGACCTCGGACTCGTCGATGTAGTCGACGCCGAGGGACTGGAGGACCTGGGCCTCGACGAAGTGGCCGATGCGGGACTTCGCCATGACCGGGATGGAGACGGCCTCGATGATCTCTTCGATCATGTTCGGGTCGGACATCCGGGCGACGCCGCCGTCCTTGCGGATGTCGGCGGGAACCCGCTCCAGGGCCATGACGGCCACGGCGCCGGCGTCCTCGGCGATCTTCGCCTGCTCGGCGTTGACCACATCCATGATCACGCCGCCCTTGAGCTGCTCGGCCATGCCGCGCTTGACGCGGGAGGTGCCGATCGCCGACTCGGCGGACTGCGTGGTGGAGGGAAGCGTGCTCACGGATTGACCTCACTCGAAAGGAAGATTCAGGCGCTACTGGTGATCGCTGCTGGCGACCTGGTGGTACTCGACCGAGGAAACCTCCTCGACCAGTCCACGGCAAGGGCCAATGTGCAGCCGGTGGCTCCTTGCGATTTGGCCATTGGGTACAAGTTACGGCCGTTCGGCCAGATCCACCGGAGGCTCGTCGTCCATCTCGAAGGCCAGCGGGAAGGGCGCGTGGCCCGCCAGCCGGAACCAGCGGACCTTGCGGTGCCGGCGCAATGCCCGGGCCGCGCGTACGGCGTCGTTGAGGAACCGGCGTGCCATCGGCACCCTGCGCACCGCCGCCGCGAGCTCCTCGGCGGCCTGCGCCCCTCCCGGGGCCGCCTTGAGCGCGTCGACCTGTTCCGCATCGGCGAAGACGGCGCGCAGCGCCTGGCTGAGCTCGCTCTCGGCGACCTCGCGGTGCTCCTCCTCCGCTTGGCGGGCGGCGTGCCCGGCCTCGTACAGGACGAGGGAGGAGGCGGGGTCCAGCACCCCGGAGGTCGCGACCTCCACCACCACGGAGGCCCGGCGCACGAGCTGCGCGTCGAGGGCGGCCCGGGCGGCGTCCATCCGGGAGTGCAGCCGGTCGAGGCGCCCGGCGGTCCAACTGAGGTACACCCCGACGAGGCCGAGGCCGAGGGCAATCCAGACAAGGGTTTCGATCACGGGCGGCGACTCTACCTTTCGACGCGCCGCTCGCACGGCTCGGCCCTGGATGGCCTCCCCGGCTTCGCGCCGCTGCGCCGGGCACCTTTTCGACGCGCCGCTCACACGGTGCGGCCCTGGCGGGCCTCCCCGGCTTCGCGCCGCTGCGCCGGACTCCGTCCGGCGGTGTCCGGGCGGGGTGCGGCCACCGTCGTCTCGCGTGAAGGCCGGTGGACGGGTGCGGCATGGTCGGCCCTGCGGGGCGAGGTCCCCCACCCGCCCTTCCACCGTTCCCCGGGCTCCGCCCGGACCCGCGCCTCACGTCGGCGCTGAGAACGCGAGCGTGCGGGCTGACGACAGCCACATCCAGCCCCGTCTGCGTTTGAGGCGCAGGGGTCCGGGGCCCGGCCCCGGAGAACGGGCGAAGGGCGGGTAGGAGACTTCGCCCCGCGCAACGGCACACCCGGAGCCGGAGCCGGACATGCGTACGAGCCTCCCCGGAGGGGCTACGCGTCGCGGGAGAGGCCCAGGCGGGTGCGGAGCGGGACCCGCTCGTCCTCGGCCACTGCTGTCGCGCCGTCGGTCACCGTTTCGTAGACGGCCAGGATGTCCGCCGCCACCGTCGACCAGTCGAAGCGGCGTACGTGGGCCGAGCCGCGGGTGCTCAGTTCCGCGCGCCGTGCGGGGTCGCCCAGGAGGGCGATCGCCGAGGTCGCCAGGGAGTCGGGGTCCTCGTTCGAGAACAGGGCTCCCGCCGCCCCCTGGTCCAGGACCTGCGCGAAGGCGTCGAGGTCGGCGGCGAGGACGGCCGCCCCGGCCGAGAGGGCCTCGACCAGGATGATGCCGAAGCTCTCGCCGCCCGTGTTCGGAGCCACGTACACGTCGACGCTGCGCAGCAGCCGCGCCTTGTCCTCGTCGGAGACCATGCCGAGGAACTCGACCCGGGAGCGGAGCTCGGGCGGCAGGGAGGCGACCGCCTCCTCCTCGTCGCCGCGGCCCGCCACCAGGAGGCGTACGTCCGGGCATTCCGCCACGATGCGGGGGAAGGCCGCCATGAGGACCGGCAGGCCCTTGCGCGGTTCGTCGATGCGGCCGATGAAGCCGAGGGTCTGGCCCGACCAGGCCGGGTTCGGGTCGGCCTTGGCGAAGAAGTCCACGTCCACGCCGTTGGGGATGACCACCGCGTCCCCGCCGAGGTGCTCGACCAGCGTGCGCCGCGCGTACTCGCTCACCGCGATCCGCGCGCTGATCTTCTCCAGCGCCGGCTGCAGGATCGGGTACGCGGCGAGCATCGCGCGGGAGCGCGGGTTGGAGGTGTGGAAGGTGGCCACGATCGGCCCCTGCGCCGCCCAGCAGGTCAGCAGGCCCAGCGAGGGGGCGGTCGGCTCGTGGATGTGGACCACGTCGAAGACCCCGTCGTGCAGCCAGCGCCGCACGCGGGCCGCCGACAGGAAGCCGAAGTTGAGCCGGGCGACCGACCCGTTGTACGGCACCGGCACCGCCCGCCCCGCCGAGACCACGTACGGGGGCAGCGGGGTCTCGTCGTCCGACGGGGCCAGGACCGACACCTGGTGGCCGAGGCCGATCAGGTGTTCCGCCAGGTCCCGGATGTGGAACTGGACCCCGCCGGGGACGTCCCAGGAGTACGGGCAGACGATGCCGATCTTCACGCGGGGTGCTCCTCGGGCCGGCCGGCGGTGGTGTCCAGATCGTCCAGCCACAGCCGCTGGAGCATGTGCCAGTCCTGCGGGTGTTCGGCGATGCCCTGCGCGAAGGCGTCGGCGAGCGCCTGCGTCATGACGGCCGTCTTCTCCTGCCGGGTGCCCTGCTCGGGGATCTCCACCGGGGGGTGGATCCGGCCGTACATCTTCGGCGCGTCCCCGTAGTACAGGGTGGCCGGGAGCAGGACCGCGCCCGTCTGCTGGGCGAGCAGCGCCGGGCCGGCCGGCATGCGCGCCGCCGAGCCGAAGAAGTCCACTTCCACCCCGGAGGCCGACAGGTCCCGGTCCGCGACCAGGCAGACGAGTCCGCCGGAGCGCAGCCGCCGGGCGAGCGTGCCGAAGGCGGCGCCGCCGCTGTGCGGGAGCACCTCCATGCCCAGGCTCTCGCGGTACGCGACGAAGCGGTCGTAGAGGGTCTCCGGCTTGAGCCGCTCGGCGACGGTGGTGAAGGGGACTCCGATGTGGGTGACGGCCCAGGCGCCGGCGAGGTCCCAGTTGGCCAGGTGCGGGAGGGCCACCACCACTCCGCGCCCGGAGGCCAGTGCCTCGCGCAGGATGTGGTCGTCCTTCATCTCCACGTCGGTGCTGAATCGTTCCTTGGCCATGGTCGGCAGGCGGAAGGATTCCATCCAGTACCGCATGTAGGAGCGCATGCCCGCGTGCGACAGCTCGCGCAGCCCCTCCGGCGTCGCGTCCGGCACCACCCGGGCCAGGTTCGACTCCAGGCGCAGCACGCTCTTGCCGCGCCGCTTCCAGGCGAAGTCCGCGATCCGCCGGCCGAGGGCCGCCGCGGCCGGCTCGGGCAGCTTCTTGACCCCGGCCCAGCCGAGCCCGTAGAGCCCGTCGACCAGCTTGTCCTGTGCCTTGCCCATCAGGGCGTACCGCCTTCGGAGGGAGCACCGGCGGCAGCAGCGGCGGCGTCGGCCTCCGCCGATTCGCGCCGTACGGTCACCACGCGCTGGATCAGGGTCACGAGCGAGCCCGCCGCGACCACCCACAGCGCGATCGGCAGCAGCAGGCCGATCCACGAGGGGACGCCGAAGGTCTCCAGCCCGGACAGGCCGGCCGCGACCAGCGTGATCACCAGGCGCTCGGCGCGCTCGATGAGCCCGTTGACGGCCACCGGCAGCCCGATCGACTCGCCGCGGGCCTTGGTGTACGAGACCACCTGGCCGCTGGCCAGGCAGAAGATGGCGACCGCGCAGAGCGCGTTGTTGTTCCCGGAACCCGCGTACCAGAGCGCGAGCCCGCCGAAGATCGCCGCGTCCGCCACCCGGTCGAGGGTGGAGTCGAGGAACGCGCCCCACCGGCTGGAGACGCCGGCCTGGCGGGCCATGTTCCCGTCCACCAGGTCGGAGAAGACGAAGAGCGTGATGGTGATCGTGCCCCAGAAGAGCTCGCCCATGGGGAAGAAGACCAGGGCTCCGGCCACCACTCCGGCCGTGCCGATGAGGGTGACCGCGTCGGGACTCACTCCCATCCGGAGCAGAAAAGCGGCGAATGGCGTGAGAACACGCGTGAAGAATGCACGCGCGTACTTGTTCAGCATGGCCTTCCCGGAGGGTCGCTGGGCCGCACGGCCACCACGGCCACCGGCTGGCCCATCGTAGCCAGGGCCCCGGGCCATCGGCGCCGCGCACCCACCGGTTCACACGACGCGGGCCGTTCTCGGGCCGTTCGCCACGTTCCGGCGGCCCTGCCGGCGGCTCCCGCCGGGTCCCCGCCGCTCCCCCGGTTTCCGCGGTTCCGGTACGACGTATGGACGGGGTGTGACGGCAGTGCAAAGCTCGAAGGAGGCCTTTTCCCCCATCCCCTCCAAATCGGGAGGCACGAGCATCGTGGGAGCCGCATCACACCAATCCGGAGCCGCCGGAAGAGCACCGACGGCCGACCGCCCGGCATCCGTACGGAACGTCGTGCTGGTCGGCCACAGCGGAGCCGGCAAGACCACCCTGGTCGAAGCCCTCGCCCTGACCGCCGGCGCCGTGAACAGGGCCGGGCGCGTCGAGGACGGCGCCACCGTCTCCGACTACGACGAGATCGAGCACCGCCGCCAGCGCTCCATCCAGCTCTCGCTGGTCCCCGTGGAGTGGGCCGGAATCAAGATCAACATTTTGGACACCCCCGGATACGCCGACTTCGTCGGCGAGCTCCGGGCCGGGCTGCGCGCCGCCGACGCGGCCCTCTTCGTGGTCTCGGCCGCCGAGGACGGAGAGGGGCTCTCCGGAGCCACCCGGATGGTCTGGGACGAATGCGCCGCCGTCGGCATGCCGCGCGCCATCGTCGTGACCCACCTGGAAGCCGCCCGCGCCGACTACACGCAGATGACCGCGGTGTGCGGCGACGCCTTCGGAGCGGACGACCCCGATGCCGTGCGCCCGCTCTACCTGCCCCTGCACGGCCCCGCCGGTCCCGACGGCCGCGCCCCGGTGGCCGGACTGCTCGGACTGCTCTCCCAGCGCGTCTACGACTACACCTCCGGCGACCGCGTCGAACGCGACCCGGACCCCGGCGAGCTCGCCCTGATCACCGACGCCCGCGCCCGGCTGATCGAGGGGATCATCGCCGAGAGCGAGGACGAGACCCTCATGGACCGCTACCTCGGCGGCGAGGACATCGACCTCAAGACCCTGGTCGACGACCTGGAGCGGGCCGTCGCCCGCGGCACCTTCCACCCCGTCCTGATGGCCGCCCCCGCCTCCGACGGCGCCCGCAAGGGCCTGGGCACCGTAGAACTCCTCGAACTGATCACCGGCGGCTTCCCCACCCCGCTGGAGCGCGCGCCCGTCGGCGTCACCACCCCCGACGGCGCGGCCCGCCCCGCGGTCACCTGCGATCCCGACGGGCCGCTCGTCGCCGAGGTGGTGAAGACCTCCTCCGACCCCTACGTCGGCCGCGTCTCGCTCGTCCGCGTCTTCTCCGGCACCCTGCGCCCCGACGAGACGGTCCACGTGAGCGGGCACGGGCTGACCGACCGCGGGCACGAGGACCACGATGTCGACGAGCGCATCGGGGCCCTGACCTCCCCCTTCGGCAAACAGCAGCGCACCCTCGCCCACTGCGTCGCCGGCGATCTGGCCTGCGTGGCCAAACTCACCCGCGCCGAGACCGGCGACACCCTCTCCGCCAAGGACCACCCCCTCCTGATGGAGGCCTGGTCCATGCCCGACCCGCTGCTCCCCCTCGCCATTCAGGCCCACAGCAAGGCCGACGAGGACAAGCTCTCCCAGGGCCTGGCCCGGCTGGTCGCCGAAGACCCGACGATGCGGCTCGAACAGAACCCGCACACCCGCCAGCTCGTCCTGTGGTCCCTCGGCGAAGCCCATCAGGACCTCGCCCTCGAACGGCTGCGCACCCGGTACGGGGTCCAGGTCGACCCGGTCCCGCACAGGGTCAGCCTCCGCGAGACCTTCGGCGCCAAGGCCGGCGGCCGCGGGCGGCACGTCAAACAGTCCGGCGGGCACGGCCAGTTCGCCATCTGCGAGATCGAGGTCGAGCCGCTGCCGCCGGGAAGCGGCATCGAGTTCGTCGACAAGGTCGTCGGCGGAGCCGTTCCGCGCCAGTTCATCCCGTCCGTGGAGAAGGGCGTCCGCGCGCAGGCCGCCCGGGGGCTCGCGGCCGGCTACCCGCTGGTCGACGTACGCGTCACCCTGCTCGACGGCAAGGCCCACTCGGTGGACTCCTCCGACGCCGCCTTCCAGACCGCCGGCGCCCTGGCCCTGCGCGAAGCCGCCGCCGGGGCCTCCGTCCAGCTCCTCGAACCGGTCGCCGAGCTCGCCGTGGTCGTTCCCGACGAGTACGTCGGCCCCGTCATGAGCGACCTCGCCGGCCGCCGGGGCCGGGTCGTCGGCACCGACGCGGCCGGCGCCGGACGCACCCGGGTCCTCGCCGAGATCCCCGAGATCGAGATCGGCCGGTACGCCGTCGAGCTGCGCTCCGTGTCGCACGGCACGGGCCTGTTCAGCCGTACGTACGCGCGCCACGAGCCGATGCCGCCGCAGATAGCGGACAAGCTGCGCGAACAGGCCGAGAAGGGAAGCCAATTGACATAGCGTCACTCGGGCCGCCCATCCAACCAGGTTGCGGTGGGCGGCATTTACCTGTCCCATGACCACGGGGAGGAATCGGCCGATAGGCTCGTCCGCGCGTGCGGCGGGCAGGCCGAACGGGTAGACCAAGCGGACAGGGCGGGAACGCCGCACCGGGAACACCACCCGGAGCCGGCGGCATCGCGGGCAGGCCCGCACACGAGTACGACGCACAGCGATGGGGGCAGCGGTGGCGGACGACGGATTCGACTTCAGGCCCGGGGCACAGGTCCCGCTCCAGGGCGGCGGCGGCCAGACGGCCGCGACCAACGCCCTCGCCTCCGCCGCCTACCGGGACGGCGGGCGCGACACCAAGCTGGAAGACATACTCAAGGCCAACAACGACTACCACGAGTCCGTCGTCAAACCCGGCAAGATCTCCCTGCTCGCCCCCAATCTCGGCGAGGCCTTCTGCCGCGCCGTCGAGGCCCGCACCATCCCGCCCACCCGCAAGCCCCTGATCCAGTCCTTCGGCGCCGACCCGCAGACCGTCGTCGAGCACTGCCTGGCCGCCTCCCGCATCCGCAAGGAGCGCGACCGCAAGCTGCGCCTGATCATGCTCGTCTGCGGGGCCGTGTTCCTCCCCGGCCTCCTGCTGTGGCTCGGCCTGTTCTGGGCCCGCAAGGCCCTGGCCGCCTCCGAGGCCAAGCGGGCCTCCTGGATGGGCACGGCGCTCCTCGTCGGCGTGGGCCTGGTGGTCGCCGTGCTCATGTTCCGGCTCCCGGTCACCGGCGTCCTGGGCATCTACGTCCGCGCCATGGTCATCGCCCCGGTCTTCGGCTGGTTCCTCGCCCGCCGGCTCTGCGAGGCCACCGCGGAAGACCTGCGCTCCCGCTGGGACGGGCTCATCGCGGGCGGCGGCGGGGTGGCCGCCAAGATCCCGGAGGCCGTCCCCGGCAACCCCGACGAGAAGGCCCGCGAGGACCTGCGCCACTCCCTCGCCAAGCTCACCGCCGAGGACCGCAGCAACGCCGTCTTCTACGCGGGCCCCAAGGGCATACTCGGCATGGGTACCCGCTGGGGCAGCTGGCAGATGGCCGAGGAGCTCGCCCCCAAGAACGAGGGCTCGGAGATCCACCCGTTCCGCAGCTGGGACGTCATACGCGCGATCGACACCCAGTTGCGCAAGCTGGAGCGCGGCCCCCTGCACACCGGCGGCCTCCCGCCCGCCTCGATCCAGCACTGGATCGTCAGCCCGGTCGGCGAGGGCGCCAAGGAGGTGACCCGCCCCAGCGGAGCGGACGTGGACACCTTCCTGGTCAAGCCGCACGAGATCACCCGCATCTGCAACGAGCAGCAGTTCAGCGCCGGGAACCGGCACTACCTCGGCATCCAGTACCCGCTCTGGGACGGCCAGCTCGTGATCACCATGCTGGTCACCGTCACCGTGCTCTACAAGACCCTGCGCGTGGAGGTCACCGGCCACGCCCTCGGCCCGGTGCACGGCCTGTTCACCACCAAATCGGCGGCGCCGGTGGACGAGGTCGCCAAATCCGTGCGCTTCTGGGAAACCATGGAGCTCAAGCGACCCGTGGTCGACACGAACGAGGTGGTACGGCTCGCCGTGCGCGCCCCCTTCACCTGGTACCCGCCGCTCCTGGACTTCCTGGGCGGCAAGCTCGTCCTCCCGGAGCCCTTCGGCGTCCGCCACGTCTGGGCCGGCCAGCCGTGGCGCCACCGCTTCATGGCGGACGACGCGATGCGCGCCGCGACCCCGGTCCTGCGGGCGGTGCACACCGCCGCGATGCGGGTCCTGGAGGAGAACGGGGTCGACACCGAGCGCTTCACCAACCGCTCGATGATCGTCAGCGGCATGGTCCAGGACGCCGCACCGCGCAAGGCTGACGTCTACGACGCGTGAGCCCCGGCCCACCGGCCGGGGCCCGGCGGGCCCCGGCCGGTGGGTCTCAAGCGGTGGGGCTCAGCCCGTGGGCCAGGAATCGGCGAGCATCTGGCGGGTGTCCGCGAGGAGTTGGGGCAGCACCTTGGTGTGTCCCACGACCGGCATGAAGTTCGTGTCCCCGCCCCAGCGGGGCACGATGTGCTGGTGCAGGTGCGCGGCGATGCCGGCGCCGGCGGCCTGGCCCTGGTTCATGCCGATGTTGAACCCGTGCGCACCCGAGGCCTTGCGCAGCGCGACCATCGCCCGCTTCGTGAGGTCGGCGAGTTCGAGGGTCTCGGCGGAGTCCAGGTCCGTGTAATCGGCGACGTGCCGGTACGGCACGACCATCAGGTGGCCGCCGTTGTACGGGTAGAGGTTCAGCACGGCGTAGACGTGCTTGCCCCGGGCCACGACCAGTCCGTCCTGGTCCGACATCTCCGGAATCCCGCAGAAGGGACAGCCGTCCCCGGCCTCCGGCCCGGTCGGCTTGTTCTCCCCCTGGATGTAGGCCATCCGGTGGGGCGTCCACAGACGCTGGAACGCGTCCTGCGTGCCCACACCGATCTGCTGCTCCGGCTCAATCGTCATGGGATGCAGCATATGACCTTGGCCCCGAGCGGCGTGTCGCCGGGGCGAAGACCGGTGGGCGGGAGGCAATGCTGAGCCCATGAACGATGCACCCGAGACCGGTGACCAGGCCTGGGAGCGCCGGACCGAGCTGCCGCTGTTCTACGCCTCCCTGCTCTTCCTGGCCGCCTACGCGGTCTCCGTACTGGCCTACCGGGCCCATCCGCTCTGGCGGGACGTCGGCCTCGGTGTGGTCGCACTGACCTGGGTCTGCTTCATCGTGGACTACGTGGCCCGGCTGTTCCTGAGCCGCATGCGGCCGCTGCGCTTCGTCCGCGTGCACTGGCTGGACACCCTGATCGTGATGCTGCCGCTGTTGCGGCCGCTGCGCATGGTCAAGGTGCACAACGCGATCCAGTCCAGGCGGCAGCGCCCGCGCCAGGGGCTGTACGCGCGGGTGATGTCGTACGCCGGCCTGTCGGCCGGGCTGCTCGGGTTCGCGGGCGCCCTCGGGGTCTACCACTTCGAGCGCCGGGCCCCGAACGGCACGATCCACACCTTCGGGGACGCGGTGTGGTGGGTGTGCGAGACGCTGACCACGGTGGGCTACGGCGACATGGCCCCGGTCACCCCGATGGGCCGGATCATCGCGGCGTTCCTGATGGCGGGCGGCCTGGCGCTGCTGGGCGCGGTAACGGGCTCGTTCTCCTCCTGGATGCTCCACGTGTTCCGCCGCCAGGACGAGGAGGAGCCCCCGGGGATCTGAGGTCCCCGGGGGCTCCGGGCCGTCACGCGGCCGTCACGGCGTCGCGGCGGTCACGGCCGCCGCCGCGGTCACACCTGGACGCGGCGCTCCACGACGTCGACGAGCTTGGCCAGCGCCTGGTCGCGCGGGACGCCGTTCTCCTGCGAACCGTCGCGGTAGCGGAAGGAGACGGTGCCCGCGGCCATGTCCTCGTCACCGACGATGATCATGAAGGGGACCTTCAGCTTCTGCTGGTTGCGGATCTTCTTCTGCATGCGGTCGGAGGAGGCGTCCACCTCGACGCGCAGGCCCTTCTTCTTCGCCTCGGCGGCGAACTCCTGCAGGTACTCGATGTGCGAGTCGCCGATCGGGATGCCGACCGCCTGGACCGGGGCGAGCCACGGCGGCATGACGCCCGCGTAGTGCTCCAGCAGGACGGCGAAGAACCGCTCGATGGAACCGAACAGCGCACGGTGGATCATGACCGGCCGCTGCTTGGTGCCGTCGGGGCCGGTGTACTCCAGGTTGAAGCGCTCCGGCAGGTTGAAGTCGAGCTGCACGGTCGACATCTGCCAGGTGCGGCCGATCGCGTCACGGCACTGGACCGAGATCTTCGGACCGTAGAACGCGGCGCCGCCCGGGTCCGGGACCAGGGGCAGGCCCTGCTTCTCGGCGACCTGCTGGAGGGTGGCGGTGGCCTCCTCCCAGATCTCGTCCGAGCCGACGAACTTCTCCGGGTCCTTGGTGGACAGCTCCAGGTAGAAGTCGGTCAGACCGTAGTCGCGGAGCAGGTTCAGCACGAAGGTCAGCGTGCGGTCGAGCTCCTCCGCCATCTGCTCCTTGGTGCAGTAGATGTGCGCGTCGTCCTGGGTGAAGCCGCGCGAGCGGGTCAGGCCGTGCACGACGCCGGACTTCTCGTACCGGTACACGGTGCCGAACTCGAAGAGGCGCAGAGGCAGTTCGCGGTAGGAGCGGCCGCGCGCGTCGAAGATCAGGTTGTGCATCGGGCAGTTCATGGGCTTGAGGTAGTAGTCGGTACCACCGTCGAGCTGCATGGGGGGGTACATGCCCTCCGCGTACCAGTCCAGGTGGCCGCTCTTCTCGAAGAGGGTGCCCTTGGTGGCGTGCGGGGTGTAGACGAACTCGTAGCCCTCTTCCTCGTGCCGCTTGCGCGAGTAGTCCTCCATGGTGCGGCGGATGACGCCGCCGCGCGGGTGGAAGACGGCCAGGCCGGAGCCGATCTCGTCCTGTACGGAGAACAGGTCGAGCTCGGTGCCGAGCTTGCGGTGGTCGCGCTTCTCGGCCTCCACGAGGAAGTCGAGGTGGGCCTTCAGCTCCTCCTTCGACGGCCACGCGGTGCCGTAGATGCGCTGGAGCATCGGGTTCTTCTCGCTGCCGCGCCAGTAGGCGGCGGCGTTGCGCATCAGCTTGAACGCCGGGATGTTGCGGGTGGTGGGCAGGTGGGGGCCTCGGCAGAGGTCCTTCCAGCACAGGTCGCCGGTCTTGGCGTCGAAGTTGTCGTAGATGGTCAGCTCGCCGCCGCCCACCTCGACGTTCGCGCCGTCGTCGGTCGACGCCGAACCCTTGATCCCGATGAGCTCCAGCTTGTACGGCTCGTTCGCGAGCTCCTCGCGGGCCGCCTCGTCGGTGACGACGCGGCGGGCGAAGCGCTGGCCGCGCTTCTGGATCTCCTGCATCTTCTTCTCGATGGCCTTGAGGTCATCGGGGGTGAAGGGCTTCGCGACGTCGAAGTCGTAGTAGAAGCCGTCCCGGACCGGCGGGCCGATGCCCAGCTTGGCCTCGGGGAACAGTTCCTGCACGGCCTGGGCCATGACGTGCGCGGTGGAGTGGCGCAGGATGTCGAGGCCGTCCGGGGAGGAGATCTCCACGGGCTCGACGGTCTCGCCGTCCCGCACCTCGTACGCGAGGTCCTTCAGCTCACCTGCGATGCGCGCGGCGACGATGGTGCGCTCGCCGGCGAAGAGCTCTGCCGCCGTAGTGCCCGTGGCCACCACGCGCTCGTCCCGCTCGGAATCGCGTTGGATGAACACACGGACGTCTGACACCGGTCTCTCCTGACTCAGGGGGTGCGCGAGCGAACACTGCGCGCCTGAATCGTACCGAGCGGATGGGCTGAGCCGCTAAACGGTTACCGCCCGGGCCTGTGGGAACCGCCGCCGGAGGCGGCGGCGTCCCCGGATGCACAAGATCGTTGGTGGGCGCAGAGGAGTGTGTGATGACCGGCACGGCTACCCGTTACCTCTATCTGGTGCGGCACGGCGAGGCGGCGTCGGAGGAGAGCGGGCTGACGGAAGGCGGCCGCCGGCAGGCCGCGCTGCTCGGCCGGCGCCTGCGCGGCGTCCCCCTCACGGCCGTGCACCACGGCCCGCTGCCCCGGGCGGAGCAGACCGCACGCCTGATCGGCGACCAGCTGGAGAACGTCCCCCTGCACGTCTCGGACGTCGCCGGTGACTACGTTCCCTACGTGCCGGCGCGAGAAGAGCTTCCGGCGGACTCCGCGGACCTCTTCCTCCGCTTCCTCGCCGGGGCCGGCGAGGAGGAGCGGGAGCGGGGACCCGCGCTGGCCCGGCGGGCCCTGGACCTGTTCACCGGGCCGGTGGACGGCGCAGAGGACCGGCACGAACTGGTCGTCACCCACAACTTCCTGGTCGCCTGGCTCGTCCGGGACGCCATGGACGCGCCGCAGTGGCGCTGGCTCGGCCTCAACCACGCCAACGCCGCTCTCACGGTCATCCGGTACGCGCCCGGCCGGCCCGCCTCCGTCCTCGTCTCGAACGACCTGCGGCACCTGCCCCCCGAGCTGTGCTGGACCGGCTTTCCCCCCGAGCTGCACGTCTAGTGCTGTGACCGGCTTCCCTAGTCGTCCGACGGCAGCACGTCCCCGGCGTCGAGGGACTCGTCCAGCGACTTCATCAGCCGGTCCCGCTCGACCTCGTCCATCGGGACGGGCCGCACATCGGCGGCGTCCGTCAGCCGGCGGAATCCGCCCCGCCGCTGCAGGCGCCCGCTGACCCGGATCGGCAGTCCGACCAGGTGCGCGTGGCCGGCCACCCGGTACGACTCCTCGTCGAGCACCACCCGGACGTACGGGATCTCCGCCCCGGCGAGGATCCGCAGCCGGACCGTGCCGCCGCCGCCCGGGGCCGACCTCCGCATCCGGACCACCGCGCCCGCCACCCGGACCGGTACCGCCGGTTCGTCCCGCGTGTACCGCGCGGCCGCCTCCCGGAGCACCGGGAGGTCGCCGGGCGAGAACTCCACCGGCTCCGGCCGGGCCGCGCACCCCGCCGGGACCCCCGCCGCCGGGGCCCACGCGAGGGCCACCCGGGCCCCCTCCGAGCCGTGGATCAGCGAGATGAGCGCTTCCGCGAGCTCCCGGCTGACCCCGGCCTCGACCGCGGCGTCGAAGGCCTCCATGCCGCCGGTGGCCCGCCAGTAGTCCACGGCCTCGCGGGCGGCGTGCAGCGCGTGGTGCAGCCGGGTCACGGTGCCCCGGCCCCCGTCGACGGGGACGTACGCGGTCAGCCGCCGGCCGCCCGGAGCCGGCCCGACCAGGACCCCGTCCAGCGCCCGCTCCGCCTGGCCCCGGTGCCGGGCTCCGTAGTACCCGGCCCGTGCCCGGTCGGCCAGCGCCCCGGCGAGGAGCAGCTGGCGCGCGGCCGAGCGCAGCTGCTCCTGGACGGTCCAGTCGGCCTCGCCCTGGAGCCCGTACGCCCCCCGCGGGATCTCCCGCTCCCAGCGGATCTCGTCGCTCGGCACGCTGAGCCCGTACAGCACCTCGCGCGCCGACGGCAGCGCGCTGCGCGAGAGCGCGGTGAGCGCCTCTTCGAGCAGGTCGGCGCAGTCGGGGAAGGCCCGGCTCTCGGGGACGAGGAGGCTGGTGCCGCCGCTGCCCGTGGCGTACGGGGCGGGCGGCGTCCAGCGCCCGTACCGTCCGGCGGCGCCGCCGCGGCGCAGCCAGCCGTGCCGGTGCAGCAGTGCGCCGAGCACGAGCGGGTCGACCTGCGCGGGATCGGGGGCGCCCGCCGCGAACTCCGGTGGGGAGAGCGGCTCCAGGTGCGGTGACTGCCAGTTCATCAAGGTGTCCCTCCCGACCCGACCCGGGTCATGATCTCGCAGAGCGCCCGGTCGTCGAAGATCCGCGTGGTCGGGATCCGTACGGTGGTCCGGCGCCGGCCGGTCACGGGGTGTCCGGCGAGATTGGTCCAGTAGCAGCAGTGCCGCAGGTCGAGCCGGTCGTGTCCGGCGCTCAGCCATTGGTCGCGTTCCCGCGGGACGAGCATCACGACGAGGATCTTGTGCACGGCGACCGGCGTGCGGGCCAGCTTCACCAGGTGCTCGTTGTCGAGGGTGAAGCCGAAGGTGGGCCCGGCCGGTCTGGGCGGTATCTGGTAGGTCGCCTTGAGCTGGACCTTGATGGTGACCTCGTCGTCGACGACGTGCTCGGGGGCACCGTGGCTGACGTGCCAGTCGATGCCGTTGTCGGGAAAGGGCTGGGACAGCGAGCAGCCGGCCGCGGCGACGACGGCGTGCAGGTATCCCACCTGGAGGGTCTCCATGCAGGCGGTGGTGGCGAGCGTGCCGCGCAGCGGTCCGCTCCGCGGATCGATCTGCCCCGCGAGCACCCCGCCCGGTTCGGGCTGCGCGAGCGCCATGGCCGGCTCCCCATGCCTTCCGGGCTGTCCCGTTTCAAGCAGCCGCGTCAGGTCCCTGTCAGGATGTCGGGGTTGACGACCGGTCATGTGTGCGGTCCCCCAGTTGAGTTGTCTCCGCAGTCGGCGTCCCGCAAACGGCGTACGGGGCAAAGAGCCCGGGTATCACCGTTTCGGGCAAGGGTGGCGGGGCCTGGGGCGCGGTGCCCGGGAGGGGCCATCTGCCGACGGGTGACGAGGAGTTCGCCATGACACGCTGGTACGAGGGCCCGCTGGCCGCATTCGACACGGAGACGACCGGGGTGGACGTGGAACGGGACCGGATCGTGTCCGCCGCGCTCATCGTGCAGGAGTGCGCGGGCGGCCGGATCCGCTCGACGCGCTGGCTGGTCAATCCCGGCATCCCGGTACCGCCGGGGGCCACGGAAGTGCACGGTCTGACCGATGATCACCTCCAGCGCAACGGCCGGTGGCCCGCGCCGGTGGTGGAGGAGATAGCCCGCGCGCTCGGGGAGCAGCAGGTGGCGGGCCGGCCGGTGGTGGTGATGAACGCGCCGTTCGATCTGACGCTGCTGGACCGGGAGTTGCGCCGGCACCGGGCGTCCTCGCTGGCCCGGTACCTGGACAACCGGCCGCTGACGGTGCTGGATCCGCGGGTGCTGGACAAGCATCTGGACCGCTACCGCAAGGGGCGCCGGACGCTGACGGATCTGTGCGCGCACTACGGGATAGAGCTGGAGGGTGCCCATGACGCGGGCGCGGACGCGCTGGCTTCCCTGGAGCTGGTACGGGCCGTGGGGCGCCGCTTCGCGGGCCGGCTGGAGCGGCTGTCGCCGGCGGAGCTGCACACCCTCCAGCAGGTGTGGCACGCGGCGCAGGCGCGGGGACTTCAGGCGTGGTTCGCGCGGCAGGGCACGCCGGAGTCGGTGGATCCGCACTGGCCGCTGCGGCCGGAGCTGCCCGCGGCGGCGTGAGGGGCCCGGACGGCAAGGGTCCCGTACATGCGGAAGGCCGGTCCGTCAGCAGACGGACCGGCCTGTCCCGGTGGGCGATACTGGGATCGAACCAGTGACCCCTTCGGTGTGAACGAAGTGCTCTCCCGCTGAGCTAATCGCCCGGGAACGGAGTGAACAATACAGAAGGCTCGGGGCTGGTTCAAACCGCTTCCCACCGGGCCGCCAGATGTGCGGCGAGCCCGCGCCGTCCGGCCCGCATCATCAGGGTGTGGTTGAGCCGGAACACCGGCCGCCCGGGGAACGCGAGCAGCCGCATGAGGGGGCGGCGGACCTCGACCTCCTGCTCGTACAGGGCCCGCGTACCGCCGGGCCGCGGGCGCACGGTCCAGCGCGCCCAGCCCTCCAGGTCGCCGAGCAGGGCGACCTCCAGAATGCCGCGCACGGGGTCCCGCAGGAGTTCGGCCGCGCTCACGCGCAGGGTGTACGGGAGGGCGGAGCGGATGAAGGCGGTGCCGCTGCTCCCGTCGCCGGCCGGGGCGACGGCGCGTATCTGGGGCCACCACAGGGGGTAGGACTCGGGGCGCTCCAGGGCGGCGTAGACCCGGGCGGGCGCGGCGTCGAGGTCCCACACGCTGCGGAAGCGGTAACGGGTCCACCGGCCGCCGGGGTTGGCGGGGGCGGCACGGGTCCCGCAAGACGTGCCGCTGCGGCTGCTTCGGTCCATGCCCCCAGTCTTGCGCGCGGCGGGGGCGCACGCCGGGTACTCAGCCGGAACTCACCCGGAGATGAGTACGCGCACCCATGTCCTGACGGGGTGACGGGCACCACACTCCGAACCATGGACAACCCCCTGCCACCGGCCGAGGAGCTCGTGCTCATCGACCGCGAACTGATCCAACTCGACGCCCGGCGCCACTTCCTGCTGAGCCGGCGCGCCTGGCTGCTGGGCGCTCAGGCCCCCCTCGCGTGGGGCGCTCCGGCCCGGCCGGCCGTGCCCGCGCAGGGGAAGGAGGCCTCGGCTCCCGGTGCGCAGAACGTGCTGTTGATCCTGGGCGCGGTCCTGCTGGCCGTCGCGGCGCTGGCGTTCACGCTGGTCAGCTGGGGCTCCCTGGGGATCGCCGGGCGCAGCGCGGTGCTCGCCGTGGTGACGGCGGCGGCGCTGGGCGCCCCGGTGGCGCTGCTGCACCGGGGGCTGCGCTCGACCGCCGAGGCGGTGGCCGCCGTCGGCCTGCTGCTGACGGTGCTGGACGCGTACGCGCTGTACGCCGTCGGCATGCCGGGGGTGGACGGCACGGCGTACGCGGCCACCGCGGCCGCGGTGCTGGCGGCGGTGTGGGCCGCGTACGGCCGGCTGCCGGCCGCGCGGGCGCTGCGGGCCCCCATGCCCGCGGCCCTGCTGACGGCGCAGCTCCCGTTGCCGCTGGCGGCGCTGACGGGCGGGGCGACCGGGCCGGAGCTGGGCTGGGCGCTGCTGGCGACGGCGGGCCTGGACGCGGGGCTCGCGCTGCTCCGGCCGGGGCGCTGGTCCTCCTGGGCGGGGGCGGCGGGCTCGGTGGTGGGCGGGGCGGCGCTGCTGACGGGTCTGGCGGAGTCGGTGACGGCGGAGTCGGCGGGCGCGGCGGTGGGCTCGTCGGCGCTGCTGGCGGCGTTCTCGGTCCTGGCGGTGGCGGTGGCGTGGCGCACCTCCCGGATGCCGGCGGCGTTCGCCGCGGTCGGCGCCCTCGCGGCGGTGGCGGCGCTCGGCGGTCTGGCCGCGCCGGAGCTGCGCCCGCCCTGGGGCGCGGTGGGGTACCTGGTGGTGG
This sequence comes from Streptomyces sp. CA189, assembly GCF_056428985.1. Taxonomy (NCBI): domain Bacteria; kingdom Bacillati; phylum Actinomycetota; class Actinomycetes; order Kitasatosporales; family Streptomycetaceae; genus Streptomyces; species Streptomyces sp. CA189. The sequence goes on from NZ_JBWJVM010000018.1 coordinate 29,171, forward strand.
CCCTGCCCCTGCTGGGGGCGGTACGGATCTCCGGGCTTCCGGAGCCGGTCCGGCGCGGCCTCGCCCTGGCCGGTGCGGGGGTGGCCGCCCTGGAGGCGGTGACCGCCGTGGCCTGGGTGGCGACGGTGCTGGTGGGCCGGCTGCGGGTGCTGGAGGAGGTGTGGTCGGCGACCACGCCCGCCGCGGCGCCCGCGAACGGTCCGGGGCTCGCTCCGCTGGTGGCGCTGCTGCTGACGGCCGGTGCCGCGTGGTGGCTGGTCCGAGTGCTCCCCGGGCGCCCGGAGCCGGGGGTGGCGGCGGTGGTCCTGGGCTGGGCGGCGCTGTTCACGGCCCCCGTGATGCTAGACGCGGCCCCCGGCGCGGTCTTCGCGGCCCAGCTCGCGGTGACGCTGGCTGCGGGGGCGCTCGCCCTGCGGTCCGGGGCGGCGGCCGGCGGCGGCGCCGTGAGCACCGGGTTCGCCGCGGGCGCCTGCGCGCTGGCGGGGGCCCTGAGCGTGTCCGTGGCGGCCCTGGACGGCCGGCTGGCCACCTTCGGGGTGCTCGGCCTGCTGGGGGCCGCCTGCGCGGCGGGAGCGGCGTACCGGCCCGCTCCGGCGTGGGCCCGCGCGGGAGCGGTGGCCCTCGCCGTCGGGTACGCGGCGCTGCTCGCGGTGGCGCTGGGCGCGCTGCTGGAGCGGCCGGTGGCCTGGTGGGCGCCGCCGGTGCTGGCGGTCCCGGCGGCGGTGGCGGCGCTCGGGCCGCGGCTGGGCACCGTGCGGGTCCCGGCGGAGGCCGCGGCGGCCGCCTCCGGCCTCCTCGCGGTGGCCCTGGCCACCGGGGACGCTCCGGTGCTCGCGCTGGTCCTGGCCCTGGCCGGGGTGGTGTGCGCGGCGGCGGCGGTGCGGCCCGAGCGCCGGTCCGCGGCGGGCTGGCCGGCCGGGGTGCTGTTCCTCGCGGCGACCTGGGTGCGGCTCGCGGCTTCGGAGGTGACGGTGCCCGAGGCGTACACCCTGCCGGTGACGGCGGCGGCGCTGGCCGTGGGATTCCTGCGGCGGCGCCGTGATCCGCTGGCCGGGTCCTGGACGGCGTACGGGCCGGGTCTGGCGGCGACCATGCTGCCGAGCACCCTCGCGGTGTGGGGCGACCCGCACTGGCTGCGGCCGCTGCTGCTGGGGACGGCCGCGCTCGCGGTGACCCTGGCCGGTGCCCGCGGCCGGCTCCGGGCGCCGCTGCTGCTGGGCGGGGCGACGCTGACGGCGGTGGCGCTGCACGAGCTGACCCCGTACGTGGTCCAGGTCGTGGACGCGCTGCCGCGCTGGCTGCCGCCGGCCCTGGCGGGGGTGCTGCTGCTGGTCGTGGGGGCCACCTACGAGAAGCGGCTGCGCGACGCCCGCCGGCTGCGGGAGGCCATCGGCCGGCTGCGGTAGGCCGGGCGGGTCCGGGACCGGGGCCGGACGGGTGAAAACGCCAGAGGCCCGGAGACTGTGAAAGTCTCCGGGCCTCTGGTCCGGGTGGGCGATACTGGGTTCGAACCAGTGACCCCTTCGGTGTGAACGAAGTGCTCTCCCACTGAGCTAATCGCCCGGACGCACCGCAAACATTACCGCATGTCAGCGGTGCTCTCCGCCATGGCCGGACGATGGCCGGACGGGCTCATCCCACCTCGCGCTTCCAGGGCAGCACGAGCCCGTACTTCCAGAGGTAGAAGCCGATCAGGACGCCGGCGATCACGAGCCCGACGCTGGTCAGGATGATGTTGCGGCGGCGGACCTTCGGGTCCAGGGCCTTCTGGGCGGCCTCGCTGACCTTGCGCCTGGTCCAGCGCAGGACGAGGTGGGCCCAGGCGAATTCGGTCGCCCAGATCGCCAGGCCCGCGAAGATCGCCACCCAGCCCGGTCCGGGCAGGACCAGCATGGCGATGCCGGCGCCGATGACGGCGAGGCCGACGACGAAGACGCCGACCTGCCAGCTCAGGTGCAGGCCCCGGCGGGCCTTGATGAAGGCCGGCGCCTTGGAGACGTGCGGCGCCTCCTCGGCGGCGGCGGACCCCGCTGCGGATCCGGCTGCGGATTCGTCTGCCGATTCGTCTGCGGACTCATTGGTCTCGCGGTCACTCCCCGTGTTCATGGGGTCGAATCTACCGGAGGTCCCAGCACACGGGAATGACGGTTTGGATCCGCCGTCCGGGGGACCCAGAGGTCCGCAAAACGGTCAGAGGGGTTTACAACGGCACCGTAGGTGGCATGTCGATTTCGCCGACGTGCGAATCCCCGAGCGCACACTGAGCGAAAGGCCCTGGCGCTTATGAACACCACGGTCAGCTGCGAGCTGCACCTGCGCCTCGTTGTGTCGAGCGAGTCCTCACTGCCTGTTCCCGCGGGCCTGCGGTATGACACGGCCGATCCCTACGCCGTGCACGCCACCTTCCACACCGGCGCCGAGGAGACGGTCGAATGGGTATTCGCCCGCGACCTCCTCGCCGAGGGTCTTCACCGGCCCACCGGTACCGGCGACGTCCGTGTCTGGCCGTCCCGCAGTCACGGTCAGGGAGTCGTCTGCATCGCCCTGAGCTCACCGGAGGGAGAAGCGCTGCTCGAAGCACCCGCCCGAGCACTGGAGTCGTTCCTCAAGCGGACGGACGCCGCGGTTCCACCCGGAACCGAACACCGGCACTTCGACCTCGACAAGGAGCTCTCCCACATCCTGGCCGAATCCTGAGCCAGGCCTACAGAGGGAACCCTCCCCCGGCCGAGGCCGGGGGCCGCACGACACCGTCCGACTCGGGGCGACGGTGCACGGCGGACAACCACATACGGAAGTGCCGGCGCTGTTCACGCGGAAGCCACCCGCGTGGACGGCGCCGGTGCGCTTTGGGGTGACCCGCTAGAGTCGGCCACCAGCGGCGGCAGCAGACCGTCACCGCAGGCCCGGCCCTTCAGGGAGACCCCGTGCAGATCCCCCACGACACCCGTCGCGCCCTCGACGTCGTCGTCGCGCTGGTGAACACCTCGGCCGAGACGGAGCAGCCCGACGGGCTGACGGACGTCAACGCCCTGCGCGGCTTCGTCCACGACTACTCGATCAGCGACGTCGGCGAGCTCAGCGCCCGCGACCTCGCCGGCGTGCGGGCGGTGCGCGGAAAGTTCGCCCAGGTCTTCGCCGCACCCAACTCGCGCGCGGCCTCCGTGCTGATCAACGAGCTGGTCGCGACGGCCGGCACCACCCCCCAGCTGACCAACCACGACGGCTACGACTGGCACGTGCACTACTTCGCCCCGGGCGCCTCGGTGGGCGACCACCTGGCGGCCGACGGCGGCATGGCGCTGGCCTTCATCGTGGTCTCGGGCGAGCAGGAGCGGCTGCGCCGCTGCGAGGCTCCGGACTGCCGGCGGGCCTTCGTCGACCTCTCCCGCAACCGCTCCCGGCGCTACTGCGACAGCCGTACCTGCGGGAACCGGCTGCACGTGGCGGCGTACCGGGCCCGGCGCAAATCGGAGCTGGGGACGGAGCCGGGCTCAGAGCAGGAAGAGATCGTGCAGGGCGGCGAGCAGCAGCAGCCCACCGATCACGCCTAGGAAGATCATCAGGGGCGGCTGGGAGAGCGCGAAGAGGCAGCCTTTCGGCTCCTCGGCGACGGGGACGGTGGCCGGCGCGGGAACCGCCGGCTCACCCGATGATGTGTCGAGCATGTCGGGGCGATGATGGCCCAGCGGGCCCGCGCGCGCCGCTCAACACGCCAGACGGAGCGCACGAGTTCACCGGATCCCGTCAGATCAGGTGGTTCCCGGCCGGGATCGCCGCGCCGACCGGCACGGCGCCCGGGATCATATGCCGTGCTTCTTCAGGATCGCCTCGATGTCGGAGAAGTCTTCGGCGGGGGCGGCCGCCGGGGTCGGCCGCGGGCGGGCACCGTCGCCCAGCGAAGGGGCGGAGGCGGCCGGGGCGACGGCTTCCTGGGCCGGGCGCCCCTTGGCGGCCTTCTGCCGCTTCTGCTTCTCCTCCCCCGTGCTCTCGCCCGCGCCCTGTCCGCGCCGCTCTATCGCGCGGGTGGTCATGAAGAGCAGCCAGGCCAGTCCCAGCACGGCGAACCCGGCCCAGACGGTCGGTTTGAAGACGATCCCGGTCAGCCACTGCACGACACCCGTCATCACCAGGCCCACGGGCACCAGCGAGTAGGCGGCGATCCGCGTGGCCGCGAGGAATCGCTTGCGGTAGGCGGTCAGCGCGGCGATGCCCAGGCCCGCCGCGGACACCGCGGAGCAGATGGTCTCGGCGAGCATGCGGGGCCTCCAGGGGCGGTTCGGTCGGTCGGACCCGGCCGGCGGGCCGGGCGTTCTGTCCCCATCCATCCTGCACCGGCGACCCTCGCCCTGGCCACGGCCGGAGCGCCCCGCGGGCGGATCTCCGGGACATCTCCGGGTCATGTCTCCTCCCGAGGTCCCGGTCCGTGCTCCTCCCCGCGGACTGGGAGACTGTGCGTATGACCGATTCCGTGATCCTCGACGTCTGGTGCGAACTTCAGTGCCCGGACTGCCACAGCGCCCTGGACGACGTGCGCGCCCTGCGGGCCCGCTACGGCGACCGGCTGGACATCCGGCTGCGCCACTTCCCGCTGGAGAAGCACAAGCACGCCTTCGCCGCCGCGCAGGCCGCGGAGGAGGCCGCCGAGCAGGGGCAGGGCTGGCCCTACGTGGAGGCCGTCCTGGCCCGCACCGCGGAACTCGGCAAGGCCGGCGAGTCGGTGCTCGTCGAGGTGGCGCGTGAACTGGGCCTGGACGCCGAGGAGTTCGACACCGCCCTCATCGACGGCCGGCACATCCTGATCGTGGACGCCGACCAGGCCGAGGGCAAGGCGATCGGCGTGACCGGCACCCCGACCTACGTGATCGACGGAGAGCGCCTCGACGGCGGCAAGAGCCAGGAGGGCCTGCGCGAGCGCATCGAGGGGATCGTCGACCGCCTGCTCGCCGCGGACGCCTGAGAGGCGTTCCGTAATTCCGCTACGATGGCCAAGTCCCGCAAGGGATAGGGCGACAAGACGCCCTGTGGGAGTCAACCGCATCGTGTCTGTCCCCGGCTTGCCGGTACAGATCACGCGGCAGCACAACGTCTGATCTGTGCCTCTGCCCCCCGAACGCCGGACCAGCGCCCTGAGCGACCCCGGATGAGCCGCCCCCGGGCGACCACGCCGGACAGCCCAGGAACCGCCCCGGCTGCAATCCGTCATCCTCACGAGATGCGGACCAAGTCTTAGATCAGGTCCTTGGCGTAGTTGAAGTTCGTCGGCCGGTAGCCGAGGGACTCGTAGAGCCGCAGGGCCGGGGTGTTGTCGGTGAAGACGTGCAGCGCGAGCACCTGGTGGCTGCCGGCGAGCGCCGTGCGTTCCGCGAGGAGCATCAGGTCCCGGCCGTAGCCGCGGCCACGGTGCTCCTCGGCCACCTCCACGTCGAAGACGTACGACTCCTCCCCGCTCGGCGCGACCCAGACGGTGCCGACGGGTACGCCGGCCGCCTCCAGGACGCCGAAGCTGACGCCCTCGGTGGCCAGGCCACGGGGCAGCAGGGACTCGTGGTCGGCCACCGACTTCGCGTGTGCGGCCGCCGTCGGCATGCCGCGGCCGATCCAGCTCCGCGCGTAGCTCTCCCGCGCCCCGGCGAGCCAGGTCTCGAACTCGGCCTCCGTCATCGGGCGGCCCGTGACCCTCTCGGAGAGGGCGGGCGGCTCAGCCGGTAGTTCCTTGGCCATGTTGCGGCTGTACTCGGCGTACCCGAGGGCGGCGGCGAGGCGCAGGCCGCCTGCCGAGCCGGCCGGCACCGAGACGCGGACCCGCCGGCAGCCCCAGCCGCGCAGTACTTCCTCGGCGGCGAGCGCGGCGACCGTGGCGCGCCCGCGTCGGCGGTCGGGCTCGTCCACGGCGAGTTCGCGGATCTCGGCGACCGTCGGCCCGAAGGGCGTGTCGGTCGCGAGCAGCACGGCGCCGACGCGCCTGCTGTTGACGCGGATCTCGTACGGGCGCGAGCGCGCCCCGCCGGTGCTCTGCTGAAGCGGCCCGCTCGGCCGCAGGGTGGTGGTCATCAATCGAGTTCTACCCGCCCTGCGGCCCGATGGACAGCGGTTGTGCCCGTCCCGGTCAGGAGCGGGGGTCGGCGTCCTCGGCGGAGCGCTCGTCGAAGATCCGCATGGCCTCGGCGGTGACGGGCCCGGGGGCGGAGCCCAGCTCGCGCCCGTCGATCCGTACGACGGCCTGGACGTCGCGCAGGGAGGAGGTCAGGAAGACCTCTTCCGCCTGGTCCAGCGCTTCGAAGGGCAGGTCGGTCTCCTTGGCCCCGCACCAGTCGGCGACCAGGGCCCGGGTGATGCCGGCGAGGCAGCCCGAGGACACGGGCGGGGTGTGCAGCTGCCCGTCGAGGACGACGAACACGTTGGACCCGGTGCCCTCGCAGAGCCGGCCGACGGTGTTGGCGAAGAGTGCCTCGGAGGCGCCGGCCCGGTGGGCGGCTGCGAGCGCGACCACGTTCTCGGCGTACGAGGTGGTCTTCAGGCCCGCCACGGCGGAGCGTTCGTTCCGCACCCACGGAACCGTGACCACGGCGGTGGTGTCGGGGCGGCGGGCGGCCCCGGCGAGGGCGACGATCAGCGTCGGGCCGGCCTCGCCGCGGTCGGAGCCGAGCGGGGAGACGCCTCCGGTGTAGGTGACGCGCAGCCGGCCGAGCGGCAGCGGGTTGGCCTCCAGCACGGCGGCGCAGGCGCGGCGCACCTCGTCCGGGTCGGGGTCCGGCAGGCCGAGGCCGCGGGCCGAGCGGGTCAGCCGCTCCAGGTGCCGGGTGAGCGCGAAGGTCGTCCCGCGCTCCGCCTTGAGCGTCTCGAAGACCCCGTCGCCGACGGTGAGGCCGTGGTCGAACACGGACACCTTCGCTTCGTCGGCATCCCGCAGTGCTCCGTCGAGCCAGATCCTCACCGTACGGTCCTCCCGCTTTCGTCCGTCTGCGCCCCGACCGCCCCGGACTCGCCGGTCGCGCCGATCACGTTCGCTTCGATCGCTCCCGACGCTACCCGCAGCAGCCGGGCGGCCTTCAGCTCGGTCTCCGCCCATTCGCGGTCGGGGTCGGAGCCCCAGGTGATCCCGGCGCCGGTGCCGAAGAGCAGCCGGGGGCCGCCGGGGGCCGTCCGGTCGATCCAGAAGGTCCGGATGCCGACCGCGAGCTCGGCCGTGCCCCGGTCGGCGTCGACCCAGCCGACGCCTCCGCAGTAGGGGCCGCGCGGGGCGGTCTCCAGGGCCTCGATGATCCGCAGGGCCGAGGATTTGGGGGCTCCGGTGACGGAGCCGGGCGGGAAGGTGGCGGCGAACAGCTCAGGCCAGCCGGCGCCGTCGGCGAGTTCCCCGGCGACGGTGGAGACGAGGTGGACCAGGCCCGGGTGCTCTTCGAGCGCGCACAGTTCGGGGACGGTCACGGAGCCGGTCGCGCAGACCCGGCCGAGGTCGTTGCGTACGAGGTCGACGATCATCACGTTCTCGGCGTGGTCCTTGGGCAGCAGATCGGCCGCGGTGCGGCCGGTGCCCTTGATCGGACCGGACTCGACGCGGCGGCCGGTGCGGCGCAGGTAGAGCTCGGGGGACGCGGTGGCGATCTCGACGCCGTGGGCCGGCAGCCGAATCGTTCCTGCATACGGAGCCGGGTTGCCGCGCGCGAGCAGCGCCGTCAGGGCGTCCACATCGGCGCCCGCCGGATCGGGAAGCCGCGCGGACATCACGCGGCAGAGGTTGGCCTGGTAGACCTCCCCCGCCTCGATGTGCTCGCGGATGCGGCGTACGCCCGCGGTGTACGCGGCGCGGCCGAGGGAGGAGGTCCACGCGTCGGCGTCGGGGCCGCGCCAGGCGCCGGGGACGGGGGCGGGCACGGGGTCGGGGCGTATGTCCCCGAAGCGCGCGCAGACGAGACGGCCTTCGAAATCGGCCGTCACCGCCCAGAAGCCGGTGGAGTCCAGGGCGGCGGGATCACTGGTGACATCTCGGAGATCGGTCGCGAGAAGGCCGCCGAAGCGGGCGAGGGGAGGCAGGTCGTGCACGGCTGCGAGTCTATGACCGGTGACGCCCGGGCGCCGGTGAGGCGTCCGCGGGGTGACCGGCGGTGATCGGGCGGCAGCACGCTGCGGAAACGCGTTTTTGAGCTGGCCCGGGAATCCGCTAGAGTTCAACACGTCGCCAGGGAGCGAAGGGGCAAAACCCCGGAGCGAACACGGTGACCTGCGGACGTAGCTCAGTTGGTAGAGCACCACCTTGCCAAGGTGGATGTCGCGAGTTCGAGTCTCGTCGTCCGCTCTAAGGTGGGGGATCATCTTCCCGAGGACCCCCTGCTTGCTCCATGGTGGAGTGGCCGAGAGGCGAGGCAACGGCCTGCAAAGCCGTCTACACGGGTTCAAATCCCGTCTCCACCTCCAAGGACGATTAGCTCAGCGGGAGAGCGCTTCCCTGACACGGAAGAGGTCACTGGTTCAATCCCAGTATCGTCCACTGGTCCGCAAGGATCCCCGCGCGATTAGCTCAGCGGGAGAGCGCTTCCCTGACACGGAAGAGGTCACTGGTTCAATCCCAGTATCGCGCACGCAGTATGCTTCGAATCTGCCACCTGCGGTGTTCGCACCGTGAACGTGGTCCCGCGCGATTAGCTCAGCGGGAGAGCGCTTCCCTGACACGGAAGAGGTCACTGGTTCAATCCCAGTATCGCGCACCAGCATCCGAAAGCCCCGGCCGTTCCCACGGCCGGGGCTTTCGCGTGTGCGGTCCGCCGTGTCTCAGGAGGAGAAGAGCATCCGGCCGAGGCCGCCCTTGCGGTGGCCGTGACCGTGGCCGTAGCCGCCGTGCTGCGGGGCGCCCCAGGCGGGCGCGGGGGCGGCGTGCTGCTGCGGGTACGCGGCGGGGGCCGGAGCCGGCGGGGCGGCCTGGGGCGGGACCTGGCCGTACTGGGAGGTGTACTGGGACTCCAGGCGGGTCAGCGCCTCCAGCTCGCCGTAGTCGAGGAAGATGCCGCGGCAGCCGCTGCACTGCTCTATCTGGACACCGTTGCGGTTGTACGTGTGCATCATCGCGTGACACTTCGGACACTGCATGACCGGATCAACTCCTCGCGGTTCGCGTCGACACCGGATGCGTACCCGGTGGCGTGAGGCTCACCCTACGACGGAGCGTTCGGCTCCAAGTCGGGCGGGAGGAAGGCGATTCGTGCACAGGCGTCCACCATCAGCCGCTCCACGTCGTCGAGTCGGCGCCGCTCGCGGGCAGCCTTGGCGAGGGCCAGCGCGGCCGTCTGCACGGTGAGCGCGCGGGCGGCCAGGTCGAGTTCCGGCCAGGGGTCACTGCCGGGCGCACCGGCCGCGGGGCCGCCGGCGGCGCGGTAGGCGTCGAGGAAGCGCAGCCAGGTCCCGGTGTCCAGCAGCCCGGCGGCGTACCAGGCCGCGGGCCGGGCGAGGTCCCAGGCGGGCGTGCCGACTCCCAGGTCGTCGACGTCGATCAGCCGCCAGCCCCCGGCCGGGCTCCGCACCAACTGCCCGAGGTGCAGGTCGCCGTGGCACAGCGCCCCGCCGGACGGCGGCGGCCCCTCCCCCCGGGCCCACCCGGGGAGCGTGGCCGCGGCGGCCCGTACGAGCCGTGCCATCCGCGCGGCGTCGGGGTCGGGGCCGGTGCCGGGATCGGTGCCGGTGCCGGGCTGCGCAGCGATCGGCCCCCCGGCGGGGACGGGCAGACCGGCCCGGCCGACAGCCCCGGTAGGCCCGGCGGGGATGCTGACCGCGGGCCTGGTGTGGAAGGTGGCACCGGCCGGGGCCGGACTGCCCCCGGAGCCGCGGCCTGCGGGGTGTTCCCCGGCCGGGCCTCCACGCGGCGCGCTCCTCGCCTCGCCGGCTGCCGCGCCCACCCGCGCGGGGCGTCCCGGCGCGGCGTACCCGGCCGGGGCCGTGAGCGGGTGAGCCGCGTCGAGGCGGTGCAGGGCGCGGGCGAGTTTCGCCGGGCCGCGCATCAGCGGGACCGGGCCCGGGAGGCGGTGCAGCGGGGTCCGGTGGAGGGCGGCCAGGAGCTCGGCCACAGGCTCCCAGGGGGCCTCCTCCGGGCGGTCCGGGGCGACCGGAGCCCCGTAGGGCCACAGTGAGACCGGCCGCTGCCCGACCCGGCCGAGGCCGGGGCCCAGCGGCGGCAGCAGCACACCGGCCAGCGCCGGGTCCCCGGCGATCCGGACGCGTACCGCCAGGGCGTCGGGGTCGCTGTCGCCCGCATGCGCCTTGGCCACGATCTCCCCGCAGCGGACGACCGTGCCGTCGTCGCGGTCCGCGAGCAGTACGTACCGGGTCGCGCCGGCGTACGCCGCGAGCGCGGCCGCGCTCACCCGCTCCAGCGGAACCACGCCCCTGCGCCGTCGACGTGGAGCGGCAGATCTGCCGCGGGCAGCCCGGACGGCGAGCGGCGGGCCGGCGCCCCGGAGCAGGACGCGGCCCGCTCGAACCCCGAGTCCGGTACGAAGCGGCCGTGCAGCCGCGGGAGAACGGCCGGCTCCACGGTGACCGCGCCCAGCGGGACACCCTGCCGCACGCGCGTCCGGACGCCGCCCTCCGGGCCCGACCGCGCCATGACCACTCCCCGCACCCCGTGCACCCCCGGCGGGTGCTCCTCGGAACGAGGGTACGCAGCGTGGGGAACACTTCGGGCGTGTCCCGGATCGGGGCGGACCGCGCGGCGTGCGGCGTGCGGGTGTGCGGCTCCACCCCACAGGCAGACCGCCCGCGCCCGCCCACCGGTCCCGCCCCCAGGCGGCACTGGCGGCACCACCGCCCCGGCACCGCCGGACGGAGTCCGGCGCAGCGGCCCGAAGCCCTCGAAGCGCGCCAGCGCTTCGAGGTGCGAGGGACGCGTCAAAAGGGGTCCGCACGGGCATGAAAAAGGGTGCTGCGCGTCCGGCTCCCCAGCCGTACGCGCAGCACCCTTCACCTGCCGTCCGTCGACCGCTCCCCCGTCCCCACGGGGTTCGGCCGGTGACAGTCCCGGCCCAGGCCGCTCTCCTGGGCCCGGGGCGCCGCTCAGCGCCCCAGCATCACGCTTACGGACGACGCCTGTGCCGCCACCTGGTCGAAGCCTCCGAAGAGGAAGAGCAGGAGGGCGGCCAGGGGGAGCACCATGGCCGCGGCCACCAGTGGGTGGCGACGACCGGACTCATGGCTGTTGAACGCGAATGCCTTGCGTCCCTGCCGTGCGATGTCCGCCATGGTCCTCTCCCTGTCGTTTGGCAGCGGCGGGTTTATGACCTCGGGGGACGAGTGCTCCACCCGCCGCTTGTCTTCAACACTAGGTGCGGGAAAGGCTCCTGGCCTCATGCCTTCGTACCCATTGCCTGGCCTCCAGGAGGATGAGGAGTCCACCTCCCGTGTACTCCCCTGGGTGGAGATCGGCCTCCCGGTCTGAGGGTCTTCCCGGAGGGGATGACCGGAGCGTGGTGACTTCGCTCACTTCCGTCACTCACCGCACACGTCACCCCGCCGACCAGGCACTCCCAAGATCAACCGGACGAGCCCGGCCGCCCCGGCGGCCACCGCTCCCCCGCCACCCCGCCCCGGACCCCAATTCCCGTGCTCCCGGCCCTGCTTGACCGAACCACCCCGTTCCGCACATGCGTCCTACCGGTGGTCCGGTGATTCCCCAAGTGGACTGCCCCGTACTGACAATCGAATCCCCCGGCGAGGGCGCGGCCTCTGAGCGCGCATGCCGGATGGTCCGTAAGCTGTGCCACGTCAACAGGACGACCGGTCAGCGGGGTGGACATGGCGATGATGCGGCTCCGGCGCGAGGACCCGCGTGTCGTCGGCTCGTTCAGGCTGCACCGGCGCCTCGGCGCCGGCGGCATGGGCGTCGTCTACCTGGGCTCCGACCGGCGCGGACAGCGCGTCGCGCTCAAGGTGATCCGGCCGGACCTGGCCGAGGACCAGGAGTTCCGCTCGCGTTTCGCACGCGAGGTCTCCGCCGCCCGGCGGATCCGCGGCGGGTGCACCGCGCGCCTGGTCGCCGCGGACCTGGAGGCGGAGCGCCCCTGGTTCGCCACGCAGTACGTGCCCGGCCCCTCCCTGCACGACAAGGTGGCCGAGGAAGGCCCCCTGACGGCCGCGGCGATCGCCGCCATCGGCGCCGCGCTCTCCGAGGGCCTGGTCGCCGTCCACGAGGCCGGGGTGGTCCACCGCGACCTGAAGCCCTCGAACATCCTGCTGTCGCCCAAGGGCCCGCGCATCATCGACTTCGGGATCGCCTGGGCCACCGGCGCCAGCACCCTCACCCACGTGGGAACGGCCGTCGGCTCCCCCGGCTTCCTGGCGCCCGAGCAAGTGCGCGGAGCCGCCGTCACGCCCGCCACCGACGTCTTCTCGCTGGGCGCCACCCTCGCCTACGCGGCCACCGCCGACTCGCCCTTCGGGCACGGCAGTTCCGAGGTCATGCTGTACCGGGTGGTGCACGAGGAGCCGCACCTCCAGGGTGTTCCGGACGCGCTCGCGCCCCTCGTACGGGCCTGCCTGGCGAAGGATCCCGACGAGCGGCCGAGCACACTCCAGCTCTCGATGCGGCTCAAGGAGATCGCGGCCCGCGAGGCGCACGGGATGGGCGACAGCCGCCCGCCGGCGCAGCGGGCCCGGACCGAGCGGCCGACGGGGCGTCTGCCCGAGGAGTATGTCGAGGGGTACGCCGAGCAGCGCACGGAGCGCCGTACCGCCGGCACTCCCGTTCCGGGACGTCCGGGTACGGGAACCGGTGCGGGCCAGGGGAAGGTGCAGGCCAAGGGGCAGGGGCCGCGCGGCGGGCCGGACTCGCGCCCCTCCTCGGCCCGGGGCACCGGCTCGCGGGGTCCCGGCTCCACCGCCGGGCGTACGGGCGGCCGCCCGGCTCCCCGTACGACGGGCACGGGGCGGCGGCCGTCACGGCCGGACCCCAAACTGATGCGCCAGCGCCTGATCGTCTTCGTCGTGGTGACGCTGCTCGTGGCGCTGGGCATCGCGCTGGCCCAGAAGCTCTAGCGCAGAAGCTCTGGCGCGGAAGCCCTGGCCCGAAAGCTCCGGCCCGCACGTCCCACTCGCCCAGAGCCTCCGGGCCCGCCACAGGCCTACGGGCGGCCGCTGGCCACCGCGTAGAAGGCGACGGCCGCGGCCGCGCCCACGTTCAGCGAGTCCACCCCGTGCGCCATGGGGATCCGCACCCATTCGTCGGCCGCGACCAGTGCCTGCGTCGACAGCCCGTCCCCCTCCGCGCCCAGCATCAGCGCGACCCGCTCCAGGTCCTGCGGAGCCGCCACGTCGATCGGCGAGGCCTTCTGGTGCGGGGTGAGGGCGAGCAGCTTGAAGCCCGCCTCGCGGACCGAGTCCAGGCCCTTGGGCCAGGCTTCCAGCCGGGCGTACGGGACGGAGAACACCGCGCCCATGGAGACCTTGACGGAGCGCCGGTACAGCGGGTCCGCGCAGTCGGGCGAGAGCAGTACCGCGTCCATGCCGAGGGCGGCCGCGCTGCGGAAGATGGCGCCGATGTTGGTGTGGTCGTTCACCGCTTCCATGATGACCACGCGCCGGGTGGTGGCGAGCAGTTCCTCGGCCGTGGGAAGCGGCTTGCGCTGCATCGAGGCGAGGGCGCCGCGGTGCACGTGGTAGCCGGTGACGCGCTCGGCGAGCTCCGGGCTGACGGCGTAGACCGGGGCCGGGAGCTCGTCGATGACGTCGCGCATGACGTCGACCCACTTGGCGGAGAGCAGCATCGAGCGCATCTCGTACCCGGCGTCCTTGGCACGTCTGATCACCTTCTCGCCTTCGGCGATGAAGAGACCTTCCGCGGGCTCGCGCCGGCGCCGGAGTTCTACGTCGGTCAGGCCCGTGTAGTCGCGCAGGCGCGGGTCGTCGGGGTCCTCGACGGTGATGAGATCAGCCACAGGGTGATACTGCCTTGTCCTGGGTGCGGTGCCAACGGCTCTGCGGGGTTGCGGAATTGCGGGGGTGTCACTCGGCCGCGGGCCGGTGGACCTTCACCACGTCGCCGATCACGATGACGGCGGGCGGCCTGACCTCCTGGGCCTTGACGGTCTCGCCGACCGTCGCCAGGGTGGCGTCCACCCGGCGCTGAGAGGCGGTGGTGCCCTCCTGGATGACGGCGACGGCGGTGTCCGCGGGGCGGCCGTGGCGGACCAGTGCCTCGGCGATCAGGCCGATCTTGTCGACGCCCATGAGGATGACGAGGGTGCCGGTGAGCTTGGCCAGCGAGGCCCAGTCCACCAGGGAGCGCGGGTCGTCGGGTCCGACATGGCCGCTGACCACCGTGAACTCGTGGGCCACGCCCCGGTGGGTGACCGGAATGCCGGCCGCGCCGGGCACGGAGATGGAACTGGAGATGCCGGGCACGACGGTGCAGGGGATGCCCGCCTCGGCGAGGGCCTGGAGCTCCTCCATGCCGCGGCCGAAGACGTACGGGTCCCCGCCCTTGAGCCGGACCACGGCCTTGCCGGCCTTGGCGTGCGTGATGAGGGCGTCGTTGATGGCCTCCTGGGCCATGAAACGGCCGTACGGGATCTTCGCGGCGTCGATGACCTCGACGTGCGGCGGGAGCTCGTCCAGGAGGTCGCGGGGGCCGAGCCGGTCGGCGATGACCACGTCGGCCTCGGCGAGGAGGCGGCGGCCGCGGACCGTGATCAGGTCCGGGTCTCCGGGCCCCCCGCCGACGAGGGACACGCCGGGGGTGTGCGGGCGGGCGGCCGTCAGGGAGCCGTCCCGCAGCCCCTCGACGACCGCGTCGCGGACGGCGGCGGAGCGGCGGGGGTCGTTGCCGCTCAGTACGGCGACGGTGACGCCCTCCACCCGGCCGGTGGCCGGGGTCCAGGCACTCGCGGCCTCGGCGTCGTCGGCGCGGACGCACCAGATCCGCTCGCGCTCGGCTTCGGCGGAGGCGGCGTCGTTGGCGTCCCGGTCCCGGGTGGCGACGAGGGCGTACCAGGCGCCGGCCAGGTCGCCGTCCTCGTAGCGGCGGCGCTCCCAGCGGATCTCGCCGGTCTCCGCCATGGCGTCCACGGAGGGGGTCGCGGAGGGCGAGATCAGGACGATGTCGGCGCCGGCCGCGATGAGCGCGGGCAGGCGGCGCTGAGCGACCTGGCCACCGCCGATCACGATGACGCGGCGGCCCGTGAGACGGAGTCCGACGGGGTAGGCGGGGTGTGCCGGGTGTCCCATGGCGGTTGCGGCTCCTGATGCGGCGGTGACGGCGGGCCGCTGCGTCGCTGGAGCGGCTGATCGGACGGTGACGTGCGGTGGCCCGTCCGGGGTCCACGATACGACCCACCTGCGCGGTGGTCGCCTCGGGGGCCATTGCCCTGGCCGGGCGGTGACCCGACCCACCCCTGGCTCCGCCCCAGGCCACGGGGCCCGTACGCGGGCTCGGACCCAGGGTCGGCTACGAGGGCGACGCGGTGCGGCCGGGCCCTGCGGGGCTCTCCCCCACCCCGTCCCTTCCCGAAACCGGGGCTCCGCCCCGGACCCCGCTCCTCAAACGCCGGAGGGGCTGGATGAGGGGTTGGATTAGGGGACGGGGACGGGGTGGGGTGTCGTCCGGGACGTAGAACGTGATTTGTTGGCGCGAAAACAAGGCCATCCGGGACGCAGCGCGCACGGGGCGCCATAAATCATGAGTCCCGGACGACACCCCACCCCGTCCCCGGCACCGGCCCCGCAGCCCCCGCTACTTCTCCGTGACACCCGCCGAGTCGAACGTAGCCACCTCGTGCATGGCCCGCGCAGCGCTCTGCACCAGCGGCAGCGCCAGCAGCGCACCCGTGCCCTCGCCGAGGCGGAGGTCCAGGTCGACCAGCGGGCGCAGGCCGAGCTTGTTCAGGGCGGCCACATGGCCCGGCTCCGCGCTGCGGTGTCCCGCGATGCAGGCGGACAGCGACTCCGGAGCGATGGCCCGGGCCACCAGCGCGGCCGCGCCGGCGCTGACGCCGTCCAGGATCACCGGGGTCCTCAGCGAGGCTCCACCGAGGAGGAGGCCCACGATCGCCGCGTGCTCCAGGCCGCCGATGGCGGCCAGGACGCCGATCGGGTCCGCCGGGTCCGGCTGGTGGAGCTCCAGGGCGCGGCGTACGACCTCGACCTTGCGGGCGTGCGTCTCGTCGTTGATGCCCGTACCCCGGCCGGTGACCTCACCCGGGTCCACCCCGGTGAAGACCGAGATCAGCGCCGCCGACACCGTGGTGTTGGCGATGCCCATCTCTCCCGTGAGGAGCGCCTTGTTCCCCGCCGCGACCAGGTCGCGGGCCGTCTCGATGCCCACCTCGATCGCCGCGACGGCCTCCTCGCGGGTCATCGCCGGCCCGACCGACAGGTCGGCCGTGCCCGGGCGGACCTTGCGCGGCAGCAGGCCCGGCGTGGCCGGGAGGTCGCCGGCGACGCCCACGTCGATCACGCAGACCTCGGCGCCCACCTGGTTGGCGAACGCGTTGCACACCGCGCCGCCGCCCAGGAAGTTGGCCACCATCTGCATGGTGACCTCCTGGGGCCAGGGGGTGACGCCCTGGGCGTGCACGCCGTGGTCACCCGCGAAGATCGCCACCGCGGCGGGCTCCGGGATCGGCGGCGGGCAGACCCGCGAGAGGCCGGACAGCTGGGCGGAGATGATTTCGAGCATGCCCAGGGCCCCGGCGGGCTTGGTCATGCGCTTCTGCCGCTCCCACGCCTCGCCGAGCGCCTTCGCGTCGAGCGGGCGGATGCTGGCGACCGTCTCGGAGAGCAGGTCGTGCGGCTCCTCGCCGGGCAGCGCGCGGCGCCCGTACGTCTCCTCGTGCACGACCCACGCCAGCGGCCGGCGCTGGGACCAGCCGGCCTGCGCGAGCTCGGGCTCGTCGGGGAACTCGTCCACGTACCCGACGCACAGGTACGCGACGACCTCCAGGTGCTCCGGGAGCCCGAGCTCGCGGACCATCTCGCGCTCGTCGAAGAAGCTGACCCAGCCGACCCCGAGGCCTTCGGCGCGCGCCGCGAGCCAGAGGTTCTCCACGGCGAGGGCCGAGGAGTACGGGGCCATCTGCGGCTGGGTGTGCCGGCCCAGGGTGTGGCGGCCGCCGCGGGTGGGGTCGGCGGTGACCACGATGTTCACCGGGGTGTCGAGGATGGCCTCGATCTTGAGTTCCTTGAACTGCTTGGCGCGGCCCTTGGGCAGCGACTTCGCGTAGGCCTCGCGCTGGCGCTCGGCGAGCTCGTGCATGGTCCGGCGGGTCTCCGCGGACTTGATGACGACGAAGTCCCAGGGCTGGGAGTGGCCGACGCTCGGCGCGGTGTGGGCCGCTTCCAGGACTCGCAGCAGCACCTCGTGCGGGATGGGGTCCCGGCGGAAGCCCTTGCGGATGTCACGGCGCTCGCGCATGACGCGCAGGACGGCCTCGCGCTCGGCGTCGGCGTACCCGGGGGCCGCCTCGGTGACGGGTGCCTCGGGCTCGGCTTCCGGCTCGGTGCCGGCCTCGGGGGCCTGTCCGGCCTCCAGCGGCACCTCGGCCTGCGCGACGGCGACGGGCTCGGGCTCGGGGACTACCGCGGCGGAGGGCTCGGGCAGCGGCTCCGGCGCCTCGGCCTGAACCACCGTTTCTGCGGGCTGCGGCTCGGGCTGCAGCGCCGCGACCTGCTCGGGCTCCGGCTCGACGGCGGCCGCGGCCTCGACCGCGGCTTCGGGAACCGCGACGGGCTCGGGTGCCGGTACGACGGCGGCCTCGGGCGCCGCGAAGACGACGGGCTCGGCGACGGGCTCCGGCGCGGGCTCCACGAGGACCGGCTCGGCAACGGCCGCGGCGACGGGCACCGGCTCCGCCACGGGCACGGACTCGGGCTCCGCCACGAGGACCGGCTCGGGCTGTGCGAAGGCGGCGTGCGGCGCGACGGGCGCCGCGATCGGCTCGGCGATCGGCTCGGCTACGGGCTCCGCCGCGGTCTCCGCGACGGGTTCCGCCGGGGCTTCCGGAGCCGGCTCCACGGTCCACGGCGTCCCCGCCTGCACCGGGATCTCGACCGGCTGCTGCGCCAGGCCCGGCACGTGCTCGGCCTCGGCCTGCGTGAAGTCCAGGTACTCGGGCCCCGTGGTCGGCGGCCCGGACTGGCGCACCGGGACGGGCGTCGCCGGGGTGCTCAGAGCCGGGGCACTCAGAGCGACAGGCTCGGAGACGGAGACGGCGGAGGGCACGGAGGCGACCGGGACGGGAACGGGCTCGGCCGCCGACAGCGGCGCCGGGGCCTGTACGGGAGCCTGCGCGGGCGGCGGCGTAGCGGCCGGGCCCCGGTCCGCGAGGGACCGTACGACTCCGCCGGTGGCCTCGGGCACGGGCGGGCCCATGTGCAGCGGCCGGCGCACCGGGGCCGCGGCGACGGGGGCCGCCGCGGACTGGGGCTGGGACATGGGCTGCGGGGCCACGAGGCCGCCGAGGTCCAGCACACCGGAATCCCGGCCGCCGGCCTCGTGCACACCGGCGCCGTACGAGGCGTCGGCGAACGAGGCGTCGGCGAAGGACGGCTGCCCGTCGAAGGGCTGCCCGGCGAACGACTGCCCGTCGAAGGACTGCTGCGGGTACCCGGCGGGCTCGTAGCCGAGCGGTGCCTCGGGGACCGGGTACTGGCCCGGGTGGGGCTGCTGGTACTCCGGGGTCCCGGCGAAATCGGCGTAGGGCGCGTCCGCGTACGGGGCATCCGCGTACGGGGCGTCCGCGTACCCGGAGGGCTCGGGGAAATCGGGGAAGGCGGGCACCGGCGGGACGACCTGGGGGTCGCTCCACGCGCCCTGGCTGCTCGGCATCAGCAGCAGTTCCTCGTCCTCCGGCTCGGCCGGGTTGTCCACGAGGTCCTGGAAGGCGTAGCTCCCGGTCGCCGGGGAGGACAGGGGAACCGGGGCGGGGACGCCCTGCTGATCCACCATGCCCGTGCTGTCCGGGAGACCCTCGCCCGGAACCTGGCCGGTGTCAGTCATGCGTACCCCTCGCCCATCGGTGTTGCCTCTTCGACTGCCCGGTCGTCCACGAGGCCTCACGTACGCCCGCACGACAACCAGTAAGTATTGTCCTGCCCGTTCGCCACCGTGTCGGCCATAACCGCCACGGTCCTCTGTGGACTGCGCCACGTCGCGCGTCCAGCCGGGCCGCGTGCCCGCATCGTCCGGGCGGTGCGACGATCGGCCAGCCTACCCCGGGCTCGCGGCTAGGGACGGTCCGGGCGGTTAACGGGGCGTTCGGCGGCCAGCAGGAACACCACGGAGCGCTGTTGTTCGGTCCAGGTCCGGGTGTCCAGGCCGACGGACTGGAGCAGCGCGCACTCGACGGCGTACCCGCCCTCGGTCAGGACCCGGCCGATGGCCTCCGCCTCGTCGCGCGTGGAGGCGTGGCTGACGATCCGTTCGGGGCGCCGGTCGGCGACCGCGGCGACGACCGCGGCTCCCCCGCCGCCGACGCGGACGACGTCGGGTTCGGGCAGGGTCTCCAGTACGTGCGGGGCGCGGCCGTTGACGACCTGGAGCTGCACACCCCGGGCGCGGGCGGCGGCGGTTGTGCGTTCGCAAGCGTGCCGGTCGGCGTCGACGGCGATGACGGCGGCGCCGAGGGCGGCGGCGTCCGCGGCGAGGGCTCCGGAGCCGGAGCCGATGTCCCAGACGAGGTCCCCGGTGCGCGGGCCGAGCCGGGCGAGCTGGGCCGCGCGAAGCTGCGTGGACTCCCCTTCTCCCACGTCGATCTGCGGGCGGGCCCAGCCCCGTCCGGCGGCTGGGGCCGCGCTCCGGCCCAGCAGCCAGGCCGGTTCGGCGGCGGCCGCGGCCGGTCCCGTGCCGCCGATGACGATGACGACGTTGGGGTCGCGCCAGCTGTGGTCGGCGGCCTTGTCTGAGGTGAGGACCGTGACCTGTTCCTTGTCGGTGCCGAGTTCCTCGCAGATGACGAAGGTGCGGTGGACGCCTTCGAGTAGCAGGGCGAGTTCGGCGGGGCCGGCGCCGGGCGAGGTGATGACGGCGACCTTGGAGTGGGCGCGGCAGACGTTCACGGCACGGCGCAGGGTGCGGCTGTGTGCGACGACGACCTGGGCGTCGTCCCAGGGCATCCCGGCGCGGGCGAAGGCGGCGGCGACGGCGGAGACGGCCGGTACGACCTCCACTTCCAGGCCGTGTTCCGGGGCGCGCAGGGCCCGTACGACGCCGAAGAAGCCGGGGTCCCCGTCGGCGAGGACGACGGCGGTGCCGCGGTGGCCGGCGATCCGGCGGGCGGCGATGGACAGGCTGCCCAGGCGCACGCGTTCGGCGGTGGGCGGGACTTCGGGGAGGGCGAGGTGGTGTGCGGCGCCGGCCACCAGGGTGGCGGCGGAGAGCGCGGACCGGGCTGCCGCGGTCAGGGGGGAGCCGTCCCAGCCGATCACCGTGACCCGGTCGGCCATCGTCGTCAGTCTCCTGATGTGGGAGGGGGCCCTTCGCGGCGGTGGCCGGGGCAGGGCGAAGCTTCGTCGAGGGGGGCGGGCTTGGTGAGACTACCCGGTCATCGGGTCAGTTCCGGTCCGAGAAGACGGCGTAGCCGTGCGCGTCGTTCGCGTGGGCGGGCTGGATCCGGTAGCCGTCGCGTGCGTCGGCGCGGGGCTCCGCGTAGCCCACGGAGTAGCCGTCCTCGTAGCCGTCTGCGTAGTCGGAGTAGTCGGAGTATCCGTCGGCGTCCTCGTCGAGGTCCTCCGGGACCAGGCCCCAGACGATGAGGTCGCTGCGGGTGTCGGCCCAGGAGCCGTCGGGGTTCTGGGTGCGCACTATGCAGGCGTTGCGCAGGACGCCTTCACTGATGCAACCGGTCTTCTGGGCCACCTGCTGGGAGGCCGTGTTGTCGGCGGCGGTGCGCAGTTCGAGGCGTTCGAAGGCCTGGTCGGTGAAGAGCCAGCGGGCCACGGCGCGGACGGACTCGCTGGCGTAGCCCTCGCCCCGGGCCCAGGGGGCGGTGACGTAGCCGATCTCGGTGGTGCGGGCCCGCCAGTCGGTGTCCTGCAGGTGGACGATGCCGACCAGCCGCTGGGTGAGGAACTCGGTGACGGCGAAGACGATGCCGCGGCCCTCGGTGCGCTCCGTGTGGGCGGTCCTCGTGGCCCAGGTGACCGCGTCCGCGTAGGTGTAGGGGTGCGGGACGGAGGTCCAGGCGGTGACGTGTTCGTCGTTCATCATCTCGGCGAGCGCGGTGACGTCTTCTTCCTCGAAGGGGCGCAGCACCAGCCGGTCCGTGCTGATGGTGACGTCCGGGAAGGTGGTAGTCATGCGCAGCTCCAAGCCTGAGACCGTGGTGCGACCGTGGTGCGAGGCGACCGTGGCGCGGGACGGTATACACGGGGTATACGGTCCGCCGCCGCGGTTCGTAGGCCACAGCATGCAGCATCGGCCTGGTGATGTGCAGGGCCGGGCTGCCCGGAAGCGGGCAGTGCCGGGCCCCGTACACCGGTGGGGCGTACGGGGCCGGTCGGGCCGGCCGGATCGGGCCGGCCCGGTGTCACTGACCGGATCAGGCGACGGGCTTGCCGAAGGCCGGGATGACCGAGCCCTGGTACTTGTCGTCGATGAACTTCTTGACCTCGTCGGAGTTCAGGAGCTTCGCCAGCTTCTGGATCCGCGGGTCGTCCTGGTTGCCGTTCTTGACCGCCAGGATGTTGGCGTACGGGTTGCCCTCGGCCTTCTCCAGGACGAGCGCGTCCTTGGCCGGGACGAGGTCGGCCTCGATGGCGTAGTTGCCGTTGATGACGGCGGCGTCCACGTCGTTCAGGGCGCGCGGGACCGTGGCGGCCTCCAGCTCCTTGAACTCCAGGCCCTTCTTGTCGGTGATGTCGGACAGCTTGGCGCCGGTGCCGACACCCTCCTTGAGGGTGATGAGGTTGTTCGCGGCGAGGAGCTGGAGCGCGCGGCCCTCGTTGGTGGGGTCGTTGGGGACGGCGATGGTCTGGCCGGCCTTGATGTCCGTGAGGGCCTTGTTCTTCTTGGAGTACAGGCCCAGGGGCTCCAGGTGCACGTTCACGACGGGCACGATGTCGGTGCCGTTCTTCTTGTTGAAGTCGTCGAGGTACGGGACGTGCTGGAAGTAGTTGGCGTCGATGTCGCCCTGCTGGGTGGCGGTGTTCGGCAGGACGTAGTCCGTGAACTCCTGCACCTTCAGCTTGAGGCCTTCCTTGGCCGCGAGGTTGTCCTGCACGAACTTCAGGATGTCGGCGTGCGGGGACGGGGACGCCCCGACGACCAGGGGCTTGCTCTCGTCCGTCTTGCCGCCGTCCGCCTTGGTGGAGGACGGGTCCGAGGAGCTGCCGCAGGCGCTCAGGGAGAGGGTGAGCGCGGCGGCGGTGGCGGCGAGGGCGGTGAGCTTGATGTTCTTGCGCACGAAGAGTGCCTTTCTTGCGTCTTGCTGATTGATGACGGCCCAAGCACGACAAGTGCGGGCTTTCTGGGAAAAGTTGGTGTTTGTCCGGCTCAGGCCCGGTTCAGGCTGTCCGACCGCGCCGCGCGAGGAGGCGTACCACGCCGTCGCCGATGAGCTGGATCACCGTGACGAGCACGATCAGCACCACGACGGTCGCGAGCATGAAGCCGGTCTCGAAGCGCTGGAAGCCGTACGTGATGGCCTTGGAACCGAGGCCTTCGCCGCCGACCGCGCCGGCCATGGCGGAGTAGCCGATCAGGGTGATCACGGTGGTGGTGACGGCCGCGATCAGCGAGGGCAGGGCCTGCGGCAGGAGCACCTTGCCGACCAGGGTCGGGATGCCGCCGCCCATGGACTCGACGGCTTCGATCAGGCCGTGGTCCACCTCGCGCACGGCGGTCTCGACGAGCCGGGCGAAGAAGGGGATGGCGCCGATGGCGAGCGGGACGATCATGGCGGTGGGGCCGATGAAGGTGCCGACGATCGCCGTGGTGACCGGAATCAGGAAGATCAGCAGGATGATGAACGGCAGCGAGCGGCCCATGTTCACGATCACGCCGAGGATCTTGTTGACCGCACGGTTCTGGAGCAGGCCGCCCTTGTCGGTGAGGACGAGGAGGATGCCGATGGGCAGTCCGCCGAGGATGGTCGCCAGGGCGGACCACAACACCATGTAGAGGGTGTCGAAGGTGCCCTGCGTGAGCAGCGGCTGCATTTCGGACCAGGTCACTTCGCACCATCCTTGACCAGCTCGGCCAGTTCGCCGTCGACGTCGGCCTCGACGTCCGTGTCCGCTTCCACGACGTCCACCTGCAGGCCCTGCTCGCGCAGGAAGCCGACGGGGACGACGTTGTCCTCGTAGCGGCCGGGCAGCTCGATGCGCATGCGGCCGATCTGCCGGCCGGCGACGGTGTCCATCGCGGCGCCGAGGATCGATATGTCGATGTTGTAGGTGCGGGCCAGCTGGGAGATGACCGGCCGGGTCGCGGTCTCGCCGTGGAAGGTGACGTCGATGACTGTGTGCTCCGCGGTGGTCGCGGACCCGGTCAGCGGGAACAGTTCGTGGGCGAGCTCGGAGCCGGGGGTGGCCAGCAGCTCGGTGACGGTGCCGGCCTCGACGATCCGGCCCTGCCGCATGAGGGCGGCCGAGTCGCAGACCGACTTGACCACGTCCATCTCGTGCGTGATGAGCAGGACGGTCAGGCCCAGCTGGCGGTTGAGGTCGCGCAGCAGCTGGAGGATCTGGCGGGTGGTCTCGGGGTCCAGGGCGCTGGTGGCCTCGTCGGAGAGCAGCACCTTGGGGTCGCCGGCCAGGGCGCGGGCGATGCCGACGCGCTGCTTCTGGCCGCCGGAGAGCTGACCGGGGTAGGACGTGGCCTTGTCGGCGAGGCCGACGAGGTCGAGCAGTTCGGCGGCCTTGCGGGAGCGCTCGCGGCCGGAGATCCCGAGGATCTCCAGGGGCAGTTCGATGTTGCCCTGCACGGTGCGCGAGGACAGCAGGTTGAAGTGCTGGAAGACCATGCCGATGCGGCTGCGGGCCTCGCGGAGCTCCTTGCCGGCGCGGCGGCCCCGGCCGGCGAGGGCGGTGAGGTCGACCCCGTCGACGGACACGGTGCCGGCGGTGGGGCGCTCCAGCAGGTTCACGCAGCGGATCAGGGAGGACTTTCCGGCGCCGCTCTGGCCGATGACTCCGTAGACCTCGCCCTGGCGGACGTGCAGGTCGACGCCGTCCAGGGCGGTGACCTCACGGCCACGGGACTGGTAGACCTTCGTGAGGCCCGATGTGGTGATCACAGGATTTCCGTCGCTGTCGAGTGCGCGGCGCAGCGGGTGCCGGGCACGGGGCAAACATCTGGGACGCGATACGGGTCGAACCATCGGAAATCGACGGCTTCGGCGCATGCGCGGGGCAGGAGCGGTCCGGGTTCACACGGGGGTGCCGGGAGCGGCTCGGCCGGTCTCGCTTCGGGGCGTGAGACCTGGGGCAGGGGCCCTCAGAAGGCGCGCATTCGACACATACAACGAGCACCGGGCGTCATCGTCGCCTCGGTCGCAAGGGTGCGGCTGCTCGTCGTGGTCATGGGCCCCAGTAAACCAGACGTTCCCCGTGACCGATCAAAGGCGTCCGAATAGCGGACGGATTTCGGCCGCATACCGGACAACACCGGTCAGGGCCGATCGTCCGTCTCGATCGTCACACCATCGGCTCCGACCAGCACGGACACGGCCGAGAGGTCTCGGACGATTACGTCCGCGTCGAGTTCGGCGGCCGGGTGGGTTGTGGTCAAGGCCACGGTGGTCATCCCGGCGGCGCGGCCCGCGGCCAGGCCGGCGGGGGCGTCCTCGAAGACCGCGCAGCGGGCCGGGTCCACGCCGAGCCGGGCGGCCGCCAGCAGGAAGGGCTCCGGGTCGGGCTTGCCGCGGGTGATGTCGTCGGCGGCCACCATCTCCGGGCCCCCCTCCTCCCAGGCGGCGATGCCGACCTCCCGCAGCCGGGCCTCGGCCAGCCCGGGGGCACCTCCCAGCGGTAGCTGGGGGAGGGTCGCGGAGGTGACCACGGCCCAGCGGCCGGCGGGGAGGGCCGAGAGCAGCTCCTTGGTGCCGGGGAGCAGGACCACGCCGCCCGCCACGTCCTCGGTCTCCAGCACCTCGATCCGGGCGGGCGCGCCGGCCCGTACGGCCTCGGGCAGGAGGTCGGCGATGATCTCCGCGGCCGGGCGGCCGTGGAGTTCCACCGCGGCGAAGGCCTCCTCGGTGATCCCGTACTCCCGGGCCCCGGGGGTCCCCCCGGACGGAGTCTGCGGGAGGGTCCAGCAGCGGTGCACCGACTCCATCGAGGAGATGAGCGTGCCGTCGTTGTCGAACAGCAGCGCGTCGAATTGCGGGCCGAGCTTCCCGTGCAGCAGCTTCATGCCTTCAAGGAAAGCCCCGGGGCAGGGGTGAGCGCATCGGGTCTTTCGGCCCGTAATACCCTCGCTGCATGCTCGACGCCCTGACGGTCGCCATCGGCGTGGCCGCACTCGCTCTCGCCGCCTGGTGCGGTTTCGCCGCCTGGCGGGACCAGCCGACCAAGGACTGGCACTTCATCGGCATGGCCGTGGTGACCGTTCTGGTCCTGGCACAGCTGGTGGTCGGCCTGGTCCAGCTCGCCCGGGGCGAGAAGCCCGGTCAGGGCACGGTGCTCTTCCTGGCCTATCTGGTGGGCGCCTTCGCGACCATCCCGGCCGCGGGGGTGCTCTCGCTGAGCGAGCGGACCAAGTGGGGTTCGGTGACGGTGGCCGCGGGAGCGGTCGTCCTCGCCGTGCTCGAAGTACGGCTCTACGACATCTGGGGAAACACCGGTGCCTGATACCGACACGGACGCCACGGCCACCGCCACCCCGCCCGGCGGGCGGAAGCGCCTGGTCACCGGGCCGGGGGTGCTGCTCGTCTGGTTCTACGGGGTGATCACCGTCGGCGCGGTCTCGCGCTCGATCTACCAGATCTCCACCGAGTTCGACCGGGCCCCGCTCGCGTACTCGCTGTCGGCCGCGGCCGCGCTGGTCTACGCCTTCATCACGTACTCGCTGGTGCGCGGCGGGGAGACGGCCCGCAAGGCGGCGCGGATCTGCTGCGCCGCCGAGCTGACCGGCGTACTCGTCGTGGGCGCCTGGACCCTGGCGCGGCCCGACGCCTTTCCCGACGCGACCGTGTGGTCGGACTTCGGGATGGGCTACCTGTTCATCCCGGTGATCCTGCCGATCACCGGGATGCTCTGGCTCCGCGCGAAGCGCTAGGCGTTGGGGGCTAAGCGCTGACCGCGAAGTCGGTGGCCTCCTTGGCCGCCTTCTCCAGGATCACCAGGCGGACGCCGTCGGACGCGGTGCGCCCGCCGACCTGGGTGTATCCGGCCTTGCGGTAGAGCCGCAGGTTCGACTCGCTCTTGTGGCCGGTGAACAGCCGGAAGCGGGTGGTCCCGTCGTGGCCGGACAGGGCCGCCTCGACCGCGCTCAGCAGCCGGGCGCCGAGGCCGTGGCCCTGGAGCCGGGGGTGCACGCAGAGCTTGGCGATCTTGCCGGTGCCCTCCTCGTCGACGGTGCCGCGCACGGCGCCGACGATCTCCTCGCCGAGCCGGGCCACCAGCACGGTGTCCGACGCCAGCTCGGCCTTGAGGGAGTCCAGGGACTGGGTGAGCGGCTGGATGCGGTAGTTGCCGTACAGCTCGGCCTCGCTCTGGAACGCCAGATACTGCAGCTTGATGATCTGCTCGGCATCCTCGGCGGCTGCCGCCGAAATCGTCACGCTCATGCCCATGTGCGCATGCCTCCCGCTCACCTGGTGGCCTTTTGGTCTACCGCTCCATTCCCCGCAGGACGGGAGCCGCAACCTCTACGGCCAGCATTCTGCGCAGACATCCCAGGCAACGGGAACGGACGGGCCCCAAACTTCCTTGTGAGATACCCAACTCTCCTGCGATTTCACGGTAGGTGAGGTCCCTGGGCGAAAGAAGTGCCTTCATGAGCTCCGGACACCTTCCGGGCAATCGGGCGACCGCCGATCGGAGGGCCCGGTTCTCCTCGCCGTGCAGGAGGGCGTCTTCCGGTTCCACGCCCGTACTGGTACGGGTCCCCGCACCGGACCCGCCTTCCGCCGAGTGCTGGCGGTGTCCGTACGGGACTTCGTGCCGGGCCCGGCGGCGCGCCCGGCGGGCCTCCCCGCGCACCGCCCGGCGCAGCCAGTCGGCGGGTTCGGCGGGGATGCGACGGTGCTCCAGCAGCCTGACCCAGACGGCTTGTTCCAGGTCGGCGGCGTCCACCCCGGTGCCCGCGGTCTCGGCGGCCGCTTCGGCCGAGAGCAGCGGGCGGAGCGTTTCGAACAGGTTGGGGAGATCAGCCTTCTGCAGGTCCATGCCGGGCGGGACGCGAAGGCCGTGCCGGGCGGTTTCCCCGCCGGGCACGGCCCACTCGTACGAGAAGCTCCGGCCGGCCGTTGACGGTCAGCCCTTGACGCCGCGGCCCGGGCGGAAGGCCTCCGCCGCGAGCAGCCCGGTGTCGGGGTGGTCGGTGAAGATGCCGTCGATGCCCTGTTCGAAGTAGGTCTTGAAGGCGCCGAAGGCATCGCCGTAGGCCGTCGGGTCGGTGCCCTTGCGGTAGTCGGCCGGCAGGAAGTTGTTCTCGTTCCGCGCGGTATAGGGGTGCAGGATCAGCCCCCGCGCGTGGGCGTCCGCGACCAGGGTGGTCGGGGCGCCGAGCTTGCCGGCGGCATCGCGCGGCACGATCAGGTCCATGGTCGGCCCGATGCCCTGGGCGAAGCCCGCGATCCACCGCAGCCCCTCGGGCTTGACCAGATCGGCGACCGTGCGGGGATCCTTGGCCAGCTCGAAGTCCCAGGGGCGGGTGCCCGCCGCCGAGAGGAGCACCACGCGCGGGGCGGAGACCAGCCGGGAGAGCCGCTGGATGCTGGAGGGCTCGAAGGACTGCAGGAAGAGCGGGGCGTCCCGGCCGTCGCGCCCGTAGCGGCGCAGCAGCTTGGCGAGGGGCTCCTCCAGGCCGAGGCCCAGGCCGCGGAAGTAGCTGGGGTGCTTGGTCTCCACGTGCAGCCACACGCGCTTCCCGCGCCGGCGGCCCTCGAGGTCGGCCCAGCGGAGCACCTCTTCGAAGGTGGGGACGTCCCAGCGGCCGTCGTAGAGCGTGTTGCGCTGCCGGATGGCGGGGATGCGTTCCTTCGCGCGCAGGGTCTTCAGCTCGGCGAGGGTGAAGTCCTCGGTGAACCAGCCCGTGACCGCGACCCCGTCGATCGTCTTGGTCGTCTTCCGGGACGCGAACCCGGGGTGGTCGGCGACGTCCGTCGTGCCGCCGATCTCGTTCTCGTGGCGGCACACCAGGTGGCCGTCCTTGGTGGGCACGAGGTCCTGTTCTACGACGTCGGCGCCGAGGTCGAGCGCGAGCTGGTAGGACCCGAGCGTGTGCTCGGGCCGGTAGCCGCTGGCTCCCCGGTGCCCGATGACCGTCGGCACCGGCAGGTCCCGGTAGCCGCCGCCCCGGCCGCCTCCCGCGCCTCCCCCGTGGCCGCTCTCCGCCGCCGCGGCCGGACCGCCGCCCGCCACGAGTCCGCCGAAGGCTCCGCCCGCCGCGACGACGGCCGCGCCCAGTACCGCGCGCCGTGCTGCCCCACCCTGCGTCATGAGTGCCACTCCCCATCAGACAAGGGCCGGGCGTCCCGGGATCTCCGGGGCCTACGGCCCGAATCCGCGTGCCGATGGTAGGCAAGCGTCGATGGCGGGCGGGGGTGCGCGGGCGGAACATGGCGGAAACGTGCGTCAACACTGCGTATCCACCTCGTGAACCCGATGTGCGATCAGACCGGACCCGCGAGTATCGTCCTCACCTGCACTACCGCCGCGTGCGGTGGGTGCGAGAACCTTGCTTTTCGATGCCGGAGGGCCCCACGTTGTTCCGTACGCGCCTGATCAAAGCCACTGTCGGACCCGTCATGCGCCTGATGTTCCGCACCCGCGTCGAGGGCATCGAGAACATTCCGGGCACCGGGCCGGTGATCCTCGCGGGCAACCACCTCACCTTCATCGACTCGATGATCCTTCCGCTGGTGTGCGACCGCACGGTCCACTTCATCGGCAAGGACGAGTACGTGACCGGCAAGGGCGTCAAGGGCCGGGCCATGGCCTGGTTCTTCACCGGCGCCGGCATGATCCCCGTCGACCGCGACGGGGCCAACGGCGGCGTCGCCGCCCTGATGACCGGCCGCCGGATCCTCGAAGAGGGCAAGATCTTCGGCATCTACCCCGAGGGCACCCGCTCCCCCGACGGCCGCCTCTACCGGGGCCGCACCGGCATCGCCCGCCTGACCCTGATGACCGGCGCGCCCGTCGTCCCCTTCGCGATGATCGGCACCGACAAGCTCCAGCCCGGCGGCGCCGGCATGCCGCGCCCGGGCCGGGTCACCGTCCGGTTCGGCGAGGCGATGGAGTTCTCCCGGTACGAGGGCATGGACCGCGACCGCTACGTGCTGCGCGCCGTCACCGACTCGGTGATGGCCGAGGTCATGCGGCTCTCCGGCCAGGAGTACGTGGACATGTACGCGACCAAGGCCAAGGCCGCGTAGCCCGTCCCCTCCTCACTGCCGTTGCAGTGACCGGCTGACGCCCGCCGCGGTCGTCGTGGCGAGGACCCAGCCGGTCACGATCAGCAGGTACGACAGCCACTGGTACCAGCCGTCCGGCGCGTAGGCCGCCTCCTGGCCGAAGCTGATGATCGGCACCATCAGGTCGAGCGTGTAGAAGACCGGGTTGAACTCCGGCGCCTCCCCCTGCTTCAGCTCCCGCGGCGGGTGGAGCCCGTACGC
This sequence comes from Streptomyces sp. CA189, assembly GCF_056428985.1. Taxonomy (NCBI): domain Bacteria; kingdom Bacillati; phylum Actinomycetota; class Actinomycetes; order Kitasatosporales; family Streptomycetaceae; genus Streptomyces; species Streptomyces sp. CA189. The sequence continues at coordinate 58,930 of NZ_JBWJVM010000018.1, forward strand.
GAGGCTCCCCGTGATCAGCAGCGCCAGCAGCCAGCCCGCGGCGCGCAGCGGCCGGAACCCGTAGCCCACGGTGGCGTCCTGGAGCAGCCCCCAGAACCTGGCGGCCCGGGGCAGGGTGCGGCGGTGCCGCCGCAGTTTGGCGAGCAGCACGGTCCGCGCCCCGGCCTCGTCGCCCGCCGTCCGGTAGGACGTGGCGAGCTGCTCGTAGGCGTGCGGGAGGTAGCCCGACTCCTCGCGCTCCAGGACGGGCAGTCTCTGCTCGGCGGGAACGTGCGGGCTGAGGGCGCGGTAGGTGAGTCCCGCGATGCGGACCTCCCGCGGCCAGGTCTCGGGCGTGATGTGGAGCAGGTCGAACTGGGAGCGGCGCAGGTTCACGCCGCCCTGGACGGTCGGGCAGTTGCGCAGCCACACCTCGCCGGCGACACAGCTGGAGGCGCGCAGCGCGACCCCGCCGGGGTTGATCAAGCGGGCGTAGGCGAGGTTGAGCTGGCCCGGTATCCGGGAGCCGGTGAGGTTGACCCGGCCGCGGGCCTCCAGCCGCATGGCGCGCAGGTCGGTGCCGACGTTGAGGATCTCGGCGTGCAGGGCGGTCCCGCCGGGGGCGAGGAGCCGGGCGTCGTCGAAGTTGATCTGGCCGCCGACGGTGGCGCCGTTGATGCGGGTCTGGCCGTGGACGGTGAGTTCCATGGCGATGACGTCGGTTCCGATGTCGGCGTGGTTGAACTGGAGGGCCGCCTCCTGGCCCTCCTCGACCGGCCCCGCCGTGCCGATGACCGCCTTCCGCAGGAAGAGTCCGCCTGCTATCCGGGCACCCGCGAGGCGTACCGGCCCGGTGATGCGGCAGCAGGACAGCTTGAGCGCGATGTCGACGCTGACGGTGGAGGCGGTCAGGCCGGGCAGGGCCGAGTCGCTCAGCGACACGATTCTCAACCGGGCCCCGTACAGGAGGGGTTTGCGCTCGAACCAGCAGGCCCGCAGCCGGATCGCGTGCTCGATGTCGGCATACTTGAGGTTGAGCTTGCCGATGATCCGGGCGCCCCGGACGTTCAGCCCGGGCACCTGCCCGTCGAGCGGGGCCACGCCGCGCAGCAGCAGGAACGCGAGGAATTCGGCGCGTACGGTCCGGTCCGGTCCCCACGAGGCGCCGTCAGTGGCCTCCTCGCCCCGGTCCTCCCGGAAATCGACGCCTTCCCCACGGGGGAAGGCGTCCCATACGCGGCGCTCCGCCGGGGTCAGGTCGTTGATCTCCATCGCCGGGATGGTGTCCCGCGGGTCGACGGACTGTCAACTCCGCGCGGAACACCACCCTCTGGCGCGGCGTCAGTGCTCGATGCCGTCCTGGAGCTCCTGGCCCCTGAGCAGGAACCAGGCGGCCACCGCCGTGGCGAGCAGGACTGCCGCGCCCACGCCGGAGGCCAGCCGCAGGCCGTCCACGAAGGCCTCCTGGGCGGCGCCGACCATCTGCTGGGCGGTCTGCGGGTCCAGGGACCTGGCCGCTTCGACGGCACCGCCGAGTGATTCGTGGGCGGCGTCGGCGACGGGGCCGGTGACGGAGGCCGGGGCGGTGAAGCCCTGGTAGACGCCGGTGACGACCGAGCCGAGCAGGGCGATGCCGAGGGCGGCGCCCAGTTCGTAGGCGGTCTCGGAGACGGCCGAGGCGGAACCGGCCTGCTCCTTGGGGACGCTGGAGAGGATCACGTCGGCGGTGACGGTGAAGGAGAAGCCGGCGCCGAGGCCTACGAGGAGCAGGGCCGCGCCGAGCAGCGGGTAGCCGGTCTCCTTGTGGATCACGGTCAGCGCGGCCAGCGCGATGCCGATGGCGGCGAGGCCTCCGGTCACGACGGCCCGTACCCCGTACCTGCGGGCGTACTTGCCCGCGACCAGGCCGGTGACCACGGCGCCGACGGCGGCGGGCAGCTCGGCGAGTCCGGCTTCCAGCGGCTCGCGGCCCTGGACGAGCTGGAGGAACTGGGAGAGGAAGAAGACCAGTCCGGACAGGCCGAAGACGGTGAGCAGGTCGGCGAGGACCGCGCCGGAGAACCCGCGGTGCTTGAAGAGCCGCATGTCGAGGAGCGGGGCCGGCAGCGTGAACTGGCGGCGTACGAAGGTGTAGAGCGCGCCCGCTCCGATGGCGGCGGCCGCCCAGACCTCCCAGCCCATGCCGTGGGTGGCGACCTGCTTGACGGCGTAGACCACGCCGATGATGCCGACGAGGGAGAGGCCGACGCTGAACAGGTCCCAGGGGCCGGCGACCGGGTTCTTGGACTCGGGCAGCAGCTTGATGCCGACGATGACCAGCACGATCATCACGGGGAGGTTGATGAGGAAGACCGAGCCCCACCAGAAGTGCTGGAGCAGGGCTCCGCCGACCACCGGGCCGACGGCCGCGCCGGCCGAGGCGGTGGCGCCCCAGATGCCGATGGCGAGGCTGCGCTCCTTGGGGTCGTGGAAGATGTTGCGGATCAGCGCGAGGGTGGACGGCATCAGGGTCGCGCCGGCCACGCCGAGCAGGGCCCGGGCGATGATCATCATCTCGGGGCTGGTGGCGTAGGCGTTGAGGACCGAGACGGCTCCGAAGGCGGTCGCGCCGACGAGGAGGAGCTTCTTGCGGCCGATCCGGTCGCCGAGGGAGCCCATGGAGACGAGCAGGCCGGCGATGACGAAGGAGTAGATGTCGCCGATCCACAGGAGCTGGGTGCCGGAGGGCTTCAGGTCCTCGCTGAGGGCGGGCGTGGCGAGACCGAGTACGGTGGCGTCGACGGCGACCAGCAGGACGGCCAGGACGAGCACGGAGAGCGCGACCCAGCGCCCGGGGCTCCGGCCCTCCGCCCCCTTCGTCCGGGTCAGCTGTTCGGTACGGCTCATTTCTCCACACTCCGTCGTGCGCCACCGAGCAGCAGCTCGATGATCATGTACTGAAAGTCCTTGGCCGCGACCCGGCCGTCCATGACGGCCCAGGCGCAGGTGCCGATGAGCCCGTAGAGGGCCTCGGTGAGCCAGGCGGGGCTCAGGTCGATCCGGATGTCGCCCTCGTGCTGGCCGCGCCGGAAGAGGTCTCCCACGCGGGCGTCCAGGCGGGCCCAGCCCTCGTTGACCTGGTCCCCCTCGAAGAGCTGGTTCTCGGTGACGAGGAAGGCCAGCAGCTCGGCGTTGGGCTCCGCCTCGGCGACGAGCCGGCGGAGCGCGTCGATCGCCGTGCCCTCGCCGAGGCGGGCGTTGTCGAAGGCCACCTCGAACTCCCGGATGCCGAGCTCTTCGAGCGCCCGTACGAGGGCGTCGCGCCCGGCGAAGTGCCGGTGGAGGGTCGCGCGGCCGATGCCGGCGGCCCTCGCGACCTCGTCCATCGTGGCGGTCGATTTGCGGGAGAGCAGGGCGGCGGCGGCGCGGAGCACCTGATCACGATCCATGGCCATGAGACAACCATAACCCGAATGAGACGTCGATGTCTCATTCAGAGTGTCCACGACTAAAAATGAGCTGCCCTTCCGGGCGCCGAAAGGAATCCTGCCGACATGAACCCGAAGCCCCTGCTGCTGATCGACGTGGACGGCCCGCTGAACCCCTACGCGGCCAAGCCCCAGCGGCGCCCCGAGGGCTACCGCACCCACCGGATGCGCCCGACGGGCTGGACCGAGGCCGAGAGTGCCAAGCCGCTGCGGGTCTGGCTGAATCCCGGCCACGGCGGGGAGCTGCTCGCGCTCGCGGACGCGTACGAGCTGGTCTGGGCGACCACCTGGAAGGGCGAGGCGAACGAGTGGATAGGCCCGCACCTGGGTCTGCCGGAGCTCCCCTGGATCGACTGGCCGCAGATGCACGGGCGCGCACCGCGCGGGACGTTCTGGAAGACCCAGTACGTCCTGGAGTACGCGGGCGAGCGGCCCTTCGCCTGGGTCGACGACGACATCACGGACATGGACCGCGCCTACGTGGAACAGCGCCACCCCGCGCACGCCCTGCTGCTGCGGATCGACGAGCGGATCGGGCTGGTCCGGGCCGACTTCGACGCGCTGGCGGACTGGGCGGCGCAACGCCGCGGGGGCGGCCGGGGCCCGAAGGCTCCGACCGCCCCCGCGGGTACGGCGGTTACAGCTTGTGGATCGCCCAGGCGTGCTGGATGACCAGATCGGCCTTCAGCTCCGTGAGCTGGATCGCGACCGCCGACGGGGCGGTGCCGCCGCGGCCGTCGCGGGAGGCCAGCGCGCCCTTGACGTTGAGGACCGTACGGACCTCCGGCGTCAGGTGCTCCGAGATCTTCGCGAACTGCTCGTCGGTCAGCTCGTCGAGCTCGATGCCGAGCCCCTCGCACTCCTTGACGCACTCGCCGGCCACCTCGTGCGCCACCCGGAACGGGACGCCCTGCTTGACCAGCCACTCCGCGATGTCGGTGGCGAGCGAGAAGCCGGCCGGGGCCAGCGCCTCCATCCGCTCCCGGTTGATCGTGAGGGTGGCCATCATCCCGGTGAAGGCGGGCAGCAGGACTTCGAGGGTGTCGCAGGAGTCGAAGACCGGCTCCTTGTCCTCCTGGAGGTCCCGGTTGTAGGCCAGGGGAAGGGCCTTCAGGGTGGCGAGCAGGCCCGTCAGGTTGCCGATGAGGCGGCCCGACTTGCCGCGCGCCAGCTCGGCGATGTCCGGGTTCTTCTTCTGCGGCATGATCGACGACCCGGTGGAGAAGGCGTCGTGCAGGGTGACGAAGGAGAACTCCTTCGTGTTCCAGATGATGATCTCCTCCGCGATCCGGGACAGGTTGATCCCGATCATCGCGGTGACGAAGGCGAACTCGGCGACGAAGTCCCGCGAGGCCGTGCCGTCGATGGAGTTGCCGACCGAACCCCGCTCGAAGCCCAGGTCGGCGGCGACCGCCTCGGGGTCCAGGCCGAGCGAGGAGCCCGCCAGGGCGCCCGAGCCGTACGGGGACACCGCGGTCCGGGTGTCCCACTGGCGCAGCCGCTCCGCGTCCCGGGACAGCGCCTGCACGTGGGCCAGTACGTGATGGGCGAAGAGCACCGGCTGCGCGTGCTGCAGGTGGGTCCGGCCCGGCATGGCCACGTCGGCGTGCGCCTCGGCGAGGCCGACCAGCGCGTCCTGGAGCTCGGCGACGAGGCCTCCGATGGTCCGGGCGTGGTCGCGCAGGTACATGCGGAAGAGGGTGGCGATCTGGTCGTTGCGCGACCGGCCGGCGCGCAGCTTGCCGCCGAGGTCGGCGCCGAGCCGCTCCAGCAGGCCCCGCTCCAGCGCGGTGTGGACGTCCTCGTCGGCGATGGTGCCGGTGAAGGAGCCGTTCTCCACGTCGACCGCGAGCTGGTCCAGGCCGTCGAGCATGCGGCCGAGCTCGTCGGCCGTGAGCAGGCCCGCCTTGGCGAGCACGCGGGCGTGGGCCTTGGATCCCGCGATGTCGTACGGGGCCAGGCGCCAGTCGAAGTGGACCGACGCGGACAGCTTCGCGAGGGCCTCGGCGGGACCGTCGGCGAACCGGGCGCCCCAGAGCCGGACGTCACCACCGTTGTTGCTGCTCACAGCTACTGCTCCTCAAGAACGTGCATGGCTTCGGATGTGCAACCGCCTCCCCGCCGCGGAGGTAACGGGGAGGCGGTTCGTACTACGGTCTACGGTGTCAAATCAGGCGAGGTCGCGACGGGCCGCGATCTTCGAGGAGAGGCCGAAGATCTCGATGAAGCCCTGGGCCTTCGACTGGTCGAAGGTGTCGCCCGCGTCGTAGGTCGCGAGGTTGAAGTCGTACAGCGACTCGTCCGACTTCCGGCCCGTGACGACGGCGCGGCCGCCGTGCAGGGTCATCCGGATGTCGCCGCTGACGTGCTGGTTGGCCTCGTTGACGAAACCGTCCAGCGCGCGCTTGAGCGGGGAGAACCACAGGCCGTCGTAGACCATCTCGCCCCAGCGCTGCTCGACCTGCCGCTTGTAGCGGGCCAGCTCGCGCTCGACGGTGACGTTCTCCAGCTCCTGGTGGGCGGTGATCAGCGCGATCGCGCCCGGCGCCTCGTACACCTCACGGGACTTGATGCCCACGAGGCGGTCCTCGACGATGTCGATCCGGCCGATGCCCTGGGCCCCGGCGCGCTCGTTGAGCTGCTGGATGGCCTGGAGCACGGTGACGGGCTTGCCGTCGATGGCGACCGGGACGCCCTCCTTGAAGGAGATGACGACCTCGTCGGCCTCGCGCGGCAGGGCCGGGTCCGCGGTGTACTCGTAGATGTCCTCGATCGGCGCGTTCCAGATGTCCTCCAGGAAGCCCGTCTCGACGGCGCGCCCGAAGACGTTCTGGTCGATGGAGTACGGGGACTTCTTGGTGGTCGCGATCGGCAGGTTCGCCTTCTCGGCGAAGGCGATGGCCTTGTCGCGGGTCATCGCGTAGTCGCGGACCGGGGCGATGCACGTGAGGTCGGGGCCGAGGGCGGCGATGCCGGCCTCGAAGCGGACCTGGTCGTTGCCCTTGCCGGTGCAGCCGTGGGCGACGGTGGTCGCGCCGTGCTTGCGCGCGGCGGCCACGAGGTGCTTGACGATGGCCGGCCGGGAGAGGGCGGAGACCAGCGGGTAGCGGTCCATGTAGAGGGCGTTCGCCTTGATCGCCGGGAGGCAGTACTCGTCGGCGAACTCGTCCCTGGCGTCGGCGACCTCGGCCTCGACCGCACCGCAGGCGAGCGCCCGCTTGCGGATGACGTCCAGGTCCTCGCCGCCCTGGCCGACGTCCACGGCGACGGCGATGACCTCGGCGCCCGTCTCCTCGGCGATCCAGCCGATGGCGACGGAGGTGTCCAGACCGCCTGAATAGGCGAGTACGACGCGCTCGGCCACGGGTTTCTCCTCACAGGTGCATCCGCCGTCACTTCCAACAGCTAGGCATAACTATGCACTGCTCCGTATGTTTCGTCAATCGAGCTTGAGGGCTGCCTGCGGGCCACCTCCGCTGACCAGCGCATATAAGGGAGGCCCCGCACCCGGAACCCCGCCTACCATCGGCGGAAGATACGGGGAGGGCACATGGGAGCCGAAGCGCGGCAGGACGCGGAGCAGGGGCGGGCCGCCGCGGCGGCGCTGCTGGGCGGAGTCCCGGACGGCGCCCGGGTCGGGGTCGCGGCCCGGCTCGCCCGGACCGGACCGGAAGCCTGGACCGCCTTCGACGAGGAGGTGCGCAGCCTGATCGCCTCCTCCTACCCGCCGCCCCGCAGCGGCCGGATCGAGGCCCGGCTCTGCGACCGCGACGGGCGGGTCCGCGAGGCCGCACTGTCCGCCGGGCAGCACCCCCCGCCCCAGCTCGTCCTGATCAGGTGCGCCGACTGGGTCCCGCAGGTACGCGAGCGCGCCCGGCGGGAGCTCGCCGGGATCGTGGCCCGGGACCCGGTCGCCACCCTGGTCGCCCTCAGCCCGCTCATCGTCCGACTGGGCCGCCGCGAGCACGGCGCCTGGGCGGTGGAACAGCTGGAGGCCGCCCTGAGCGGCCGCCACTCCCCCGTCACCGCGGGATGGCGCCCCGGGCAGCCCTCGGCCACGTGGAGCTGGAAGGCGCTGACCGGGGAACAGTGCGCCGACGCCCTCGCCCGCCTGGGCGACCGGGCCGACCTGCCGACCCGGCGGTTCGCCGCCCGGCTGACCGTCGCCGCAGGGGAGACTGGCGTACGGGACCTCGCGCAACGGGCCGCCCGCGAACTGGATCCGGCCACGGCCCGGCTGTGGACCGACGCGGCGCTGCGGGCCATGGCCGAAGACGGGCCGGACGACGCCGCGGTCGACGCGCTGCTCACGGGGCACCTCCCGATGGTCCGGGCCTCCGGGGTCACCGCCCTGCGCGGGGCCGGCCGGGCGGACGGGGCCCCGCAGTACCTCGCCGACCGCTCCGGGCTCGTACGGGCCTGCGCGCGCTGGCTCCTCTCGCAGGGCGGCGGGGACCCCTACGCGCACTACCTCGCGCTGGTCACGGACTCCGAGCAGCTGTCCCCGTACGCGGTGACCGGCTTCTCCGAGTGCGCGAAGCGGGCGGACGCACCGCTCCTGCGGAGCCTGCTCGGCCACCCCGCCGGGGCGGTGCGGGCCGCCGCCGTGGCGGGCCTGCGCCGGCTGGACGACTCCACCCACGCCCCGGCCCTGATCCCGCTGCTGGACGACCCGTGGCCCGCCACTGCCCGGGAGGCCGCACTGAGCCTGCTCCCGGTGGCCCGTCGGCTGGACCACCGCCACCTGGCCGACCGCATCGGGCCCGACCGTCCTGCGCACGTCCGCCGGGCCGCCTTCAGGCTGTTGCGCGAGCGGGGCGGGATCCACGAGCTGCGGGCCGCGGTGGCCCTGACGGCGGACCCCGACCCGGGGCTGGGCACGCAGGCACGGGCGCTCGTACGCGGCTGGAACTGGCAGGCCACCCTCCATTTCACCGGGGCGGATCGGGCCGAACTGGCCGAGCTGCTCGAGCGGTCCGCGCACCTCTTCGACGCGTACGAGCTGGGGCTGCGCCGCTCCCGGCTCGGTCTCACGGGCTGAAATCCCCTGAACCGGGCCCGGACCCGTGGGAGATAATCCGGTCATGGGAAAGCTCTACGATCACATCGACGGCAGACTCCGCACCTTCATCGAAGAGCAGCCGGTCTTCTTCACCGCCACCGCCCCGCTGTCCGGTGACGGGCATGTCAACCTCTCCCCCAAGGGCCGCGCCGGGACGCTCGTCGTCATCGACGAAACGACCCTCGCCTACCTGGACTTCGGCGGAAGCGGCGCCGAGACCATCGCGCACGTCCGCGAGAACGGCCGCATCACGCTGATGTGGTGCGCGTTCAGTGGGCCGCCGAACATCGTGCGCATCCACGGCGACGGCGAGGCGGTCTTCCGCGACGACCCGCGCTGGGACGGGCTGATCGAGCTGTTCGGGGAGGCCGACGGGCCTTCGGCGCGTGCCGTCATCCTCGTGAAGACCCGGCGGATCGCCACTGTGTGCGGGTTCGCCGTCCCCTTGATGGACTACCAGGGCGAGCGCACGCTCCACGCGGAGTACTTCGGCCGCAAGACGGACGAGGAGTTCAACGAGTACTGCGAGAAGAAGGAGTTCATCGGGGTGAGCGTCGACGGCCTGCCTGCGCTGCCGCTGCCCCTTCCGCCCCGTACCGTCTGACATGTGCTGCGTACCGCGCTCGTCGCCGCCTCACTGATCGTCACCAGCCTGCTGGTACAGGGCCCCCACGGTGACCCGCCGCTGCCCGTCCTGCTCGCCGACACCGGCGGCGGCAGCCAGCTGATCACCGCCGTGGCTCCGGCCCCCGGCTCCACGACCGGGCGCCTGACCTGGTGGGACCGGCGTGCGGGGCGCTGGTACGCAGCGGGGAGCGCGCCGGCCCGCTTCGGCGCGAACGGGCTGACCGAGGGCGCGACCCGGACCCAGGGGACGGACACCACCCCGGCCGGCCTCTACGCACTCCCCTACGCCTTCGGCATCGCGCACGCCCCGGCCGGTACGGCGTACCGCTACCGGCGGGTGACCCCCGACTCCTGGTGGTGCCAGGACAACGCCTCGGCGAGCTACAACCGCTGGGTGGAGCCGCTGCCGGCGGACTGCGCCCCGGGCGAGGCGGAGCACCTGACCGCCTACGCGCAGCAGTACGCGCACGCGCTGGTCATCGCCTTCAACTACGAGCACCCGGCGCGCGGCCGGGGCGCGGGCATCTTCCTGCACGTGAACGGCAAGGGCGCGACGGCCGGCTGCGTCTCGGTCCCCGAGGGCGCGATGCGCGCGGTGCCGCGCTGGGCGAACCCGCGCAGGAGCCCGCACATCGCGATCGGCACGGAGTCGGGCGACCTGGCCGTCACCCGGTACTGACCTGCCGGTCAGCCCTCCTTCTGGGCCAGCCTCAGCAGGTGGTCGGCGAGGGCCTGGCCGCCCGCCGGGTCGCGGCTGATCAGCATCAGGGTGTCGTCACCCGCGATGGTGCCGAGGATGGCCTGGAGTTCGGCCTGGTCGATCGCGGAGGCGAGGAACTGGGCCGCACCCGGCGGGGTGCGCAGGACCACGAGGTTCGCGGAGGCCTCCGCGGAGATCAGCAGCTCGCCGGAGAGGCGCCGCATGCGCTCCTCCTTCGCCGATTCGCCGAGCGGCGCCTGCGGGGTGCGGAAGCCGCCCTCGCTGGGGACCGCGTAGATCAGCTCGCCGCCGGTGTTGCGGATCTTCACCGCGCCGAGCTCGTCGAGGTCGCGGCTGAGCGTCGCCTGGGTGACGCTCAGCCCGTCGTCGGCGAGCAGCTTGGCCAGCTGGCTCTGGGAGCGGACCGGCTGCCGGTTGAGGATGTCCACGATCCGGCGGTGGCGGGCGGTGCGGGTCTGCGGGACGGACTGGCCGTTCTGCTCGTGTTCCTGCGCCTGACTCATCGTCGTCCCATTCCCCGATTGATCATCCGTCCACGTCCGCGGCGGACTTCGCTGCGTCCAGCACGCCGGGCAGGGCCTGCAGGAACGCATCCACCTCGGCCTCGGAGAGCACGTACGGAGGCATGAGCCGTACGACGTCGGGGGCGGGCGCGTTGACCAGGAAGCCGGCGTCCTGAGCCGCGCGCTGGACCTGCGGTGCGAGCGGCTCGGTCAGCACGATACCCAGCAGAAGGCCTGCGCCGCGGACGTGCGAGACGAGCGGGTGTGCGAATCCTTCGATTCCGCCCCGCAGCCGCTCCCCGCGCTCCTTGACCTGGTCGAGGAGCCCGTCGGCGGCGATGGTGTCGATCACGGCGAGGCCGGCGGCGCACGCGACCGGGTTGCCGCCGAAGGTGGTGCCGTGCTGGCCGGGCTGGAGGAGGTCGGCCGCGGGTCCGAAGGCGGCGACGGCGCCGATCGGCAGACCGCCGCCGAGACCCTTCGCGAGTGTGACGATGTCGGGCTGCACGCCCTCGTGCGCCTGGTGCTCGAACCACTGGCCGCAGCGACCGATACCGGTCTGCACCTCGTCGAGGACGAGCAGGGTGCCGGTGGCCCGGGTGATCTCACGGGCGGCCGTGAGGTATCCGGCGGGGGGAACGACCACGCCGTTCTCGCCCTGGATCGGCTCGATGATCACGAACGCGGTCTCTTCGGTGACAGCGGCCCGCAGGGCCTCCACGTCGCCGTACGGAACGTGCGTGACGTCACCGGGCAGCGGCAGGAACGGGCCCTGCTTCGCAGGCTGGCCGGTGAGCGCCAGGGCGCCCATGGTGCGGCCGTGGAAGCCGCCGCCGGTGGCGACCATATGGGTCCGCCCGGTCAGCCGGCCGATCTTGAAGGCGGCCTCGACGGCCTCGGCGCCGGAGTTGCAGAAGAAAACCTTGCCGGGGCGGCCGAAGAGCTGGAGCAGCCGCTCGCCGAGCGCGAGGACCGGCTCGGAGGCGTAGAGGTTGGAGACGTGGCCCAGGGTGGAGATCTGCTCGGTCACGGCGGTGACGATGGCCGGGTGCGCGTGGCCGAGGGCGTTGACCGCGATGCCGCCGACGAAGTCGGTGTACTGCTTGCCGTCCGCGTCCCAGACCTGGGCACCGGCGCCGCGTACGAGCGCCAGCGCGGGGGTGCCGTAGTTGTTGGTCAGCGCGCCCTGCCAGCGGGCGGCGAACTCCTGGTTGCCGGTCATGCGTGGTCCCCTCCCTGTGTGTCGACGGCCTGTGTGTCGACGGCCTGCGTGTCGACGGCCTGCGTGTCCGCTGCCTGCGTGCCGAGCCCCTGGTCGTCGAGCACGACCATCGTGCCGATTCCCTCGTCCGTGAAGATCTCCAGCAGGATCGAGTGCTGGACCCGCCCGTCGATCACGCGGGCGGTGGTCACCCCGTTGCGGACGGCGTGCAGGCAGCCCTCCATCTTCGGGACCATGCCGCTGGACAGCTCGGGCAGCAGCTTCTCCAGCTGGCTGACGGTGAGCCTGCTGATGACCTCGTCGCTGTTGGGCCAGTCCGCGTAGAGCCCCTCCACGTCGGTGAGGACCATCAGCGTCTCGGCGCCGAGCGCGGCGGCGAGCGCCGCGGCCGCCGTGTCGGCGTTCACGTTGTAGACGTGGTGGTCGTCGGCGCTGCGCGCGATGGAGGAGATGACCGGGATCCGGCCGTCCGCCAGCAGTGCTTCGATCGCGCCGGTGTCGATGGCGGTGATCTCGCCGACCCGCCCGATGTCGACCCTCTCGCCGTCGATCTCGGGGGTGTGCTTGGTGGCGGTGATGGTGTGCGCGTCCTCGCCGGTCATGCCGACGGCGAGCGGCCCGTGCTGGTTGAGCAGCCCGACCAGCTCGCGCTGGACCTGCCCGGCCAGGACCATCCGTACGACGTCCATCGCCTCGGGCGTGGTGACGCGCAGGCCCGCCTTGAACTCGCTGACCAGGCCCTGCTTGTCGAGCTGGGCGTTGATCTGCGGGCCGCCGCCGTGCACGACGACCGGCTTCAGGCCGGCCTGGCGCAGGAAGACGACGTCCTGGGCGAAGGCCGCCTTCAGATCCTCGTCGATCATGGCGTTGCCGCCGAACTTGATGACGACGACCTTGCCGTTGTGCCGGGTCAGCCAGGGCAGGGCCTCGATGAGGATCTCGGCCTTGGGCAGCGCGGTGTGCCTGCGTGCAGTGCTCATGAGGAGTAGGCGCTGTTCTCGTGGACGTACTCGGCGGTCAGGTCGTTGGCCCAGATGACCGCGGACTCCGAACCGGTGGACAGGTCGGCGGTGATGCGGACCTCGCGGTCCTTCATCGAGACCAGGTCGCGGTCCTCGCCGACCGAGCCGTTCTTGCAGACCCAGACGTCGTTGATGGCGACGTTCAGCCGGTCCGGGTCGAAGGCGGCCTTCGTGGTGCCGATCGCGGACAGGACGCGGCCCCAGTTCGGGTCCTCGCCGTGGATGGCGCACTTGAGCAGGTTGTTCCGCGCGATGGACCGGCCGACCTCGACCGCGTCCTCCTCGGTGGCCGCGCCGATGACCTCGATGCGGATGTCCTTGCTGGCGCCCTCGGCGTCGCCGATGAGCTGGCGGGCCAGGTCGTCGCAGACCGTGCGCACGGCCTCCGCGAACGCCTCGTACGCCGGCACCTGGCCGGACGCGCCCGAGGCGAGCAGCAGCACCGTGTCGTTGGTGGACATGCAGCCGTCGGAGTCGACCCGGTCGAAGGTGGTGCGGGTCGCGGCGCGCAGCGCCTTGTCGAGGGTGGCGCTGTCCACGTCGGCGTCGGTGGTGAGGACGACGAGCATGGTGGCCAGGCCCGGGGCGAGCATGCCCGCGCCCTTGGCCATGCCGCCGACCGTCCAGCCGGCCTGGGAGACGGTCGCCGTCTTGTGCACGGTGTCGGTGGTCTTGATGGCGATCGCGGCGGCCTCGCCGCCGTCGGCGGAGAGCGCGGCGACCGCGGTCTCGATGCCGGGCAGCAGCTTGTCCATGGGGAGCAGGACGCCGATCAGACCGGTGGACGCGACGGCGACCTCGCCGGCGTTGACCTCGCCGCCCAGGGCCTCGGCGACCTTCTCCGCGGTGGCGTGGGTGTCCTGGAAGCCCCGGGGGCCGGTGCACGCGTTGGCGCCGCCGGAGTTGAGGACCACCGCGCTGACGGTGGCGCCGCGCAGGACCTGCTCGGACCAGTGGACGGGGGCGGCCTTGACCCGGTTGGAGGTGAAGACGCCCGCCACGGCCAGGCGCGGCCCGTTGTTGACCACGAGGGCCAGGTCGGGATTGCCGTTCGCCTTGATCCCGGCGGCGATGCCCGCCGCCGTGAACCCCTGTGCTGCCGTGACGCTCACGGTGCGACTCCGATCGTGGAAAGACCCAGCGCCTCGGGGAGCCCGAGGGCGATGTTCATGCTCTGGACCGCGCCGCCGGCGGTTCCCTTGGTCAGGTTGTCGATGGCGCTGATCGCGATGATCCGCTGCGCGGCCTCGTCGTACGCGACCTGGATCTGAACGGCGTTGGAACCGTAGACGGACGCCGTCGCAGGCCACTGGCCCTCGGGCAGCAGGTGCACGAAGGGCTCGTCCGCGTACGCCTTCTCGTACGCGGCGCGGACCGCGTCGGCCGTGGTGCCCGGCAGCGCCTTGGCGGTGCAGGTGGCCAGGATGCCGCGGGGCATCGGCGCCAGCGTGGGCGTGAAGGAGACGGAGACCCGCTGCCCGGCGAGGGGGCTGAGGTTCTGCACCATCTCGGGCGTGTGGCGGTGGCCGCCGCCGACCCCGTACGGGCTCATTGAGCCCATGACCTCGGAGCCCAGCAGGTTCGGCTTGAGGGCCTTGCCGGCGCCGGAGGTGCCGGAGGCGGCGACGATCACCGCCTCGGGCTCGGCGAGCTGCGCGGCGTAGGCCGGGAACAGCGCGAGCGAGACGGCGGTCGGGTAGCAGCCGGGGACGGCGATGCGCTTGGTGCCGGCCAGGGCGGCGCGGGCGCCGGGCAGCTCGGGGAGGCCGTAGGGCCAGGTCCCGGCGTGCGGGGCACCGTAGAACTTGTCCCAGTCGGCGGAGTCCTGGAGCCGGTGGTCGGCGCCCATGTCCACGACGAGGACCTCTTCGCCGAGCTGGGCGGCCACGGCGGCGGACTGCCCGTGCGGCAGGGCCAGGAAGACGACGTCATGGCCGGAGAGCACCTCGGGCGTGGTCGGCTCCAGAACGCGCCCGGCCAGCGGCACCAGGTGCGGCTGGAGCGCGCCGAGCGGCTGCCCGGCGTTGGAGTTCGCGGTCAGCGCGCCAATCTCGACCTCGGGGTGGGCCAGCAGCAGGCGCAGCACTTCCCCGCCCGCATACCCGCTCGCACCGGCCACCGCTACACGTACCACCATCGGACCCTCCTCCTCGATGGCATGACTATACGTACGACCGCACGTTTATGCAAAGCCCGTCACCTGCCCGTACTCCCCCAGTGTGACCCCCGCGCGGAGCCGATCTCACGACGGCAGGGGGATGGCGGCGGACACCACCGTGCCCTCACCGGGGATCGACTCGATGGTGAGGGTTCCGCCGAGCTGGCGCACGCGGGCGTGCATGGCGGGCACGCCGTGGCCGCGTACGCCGCCGGGCTTCCCGGCAGGGACGAAGCCGCGCCCGTCGTCCGCGACGTCGAGGACCACCTGGTCGTCCAGGTGGCTGATGGTCAGGGCCGCGGTGGTCGCGCCGGCGTGCTCGCGGACGTTGGCGAGGGCGCCCTGCGCGATCCGCAGCAGCGCGGACTGCACCCGTTCCGGAAGCGCGGTGGTGGGGGCGCCGTCCTGGAAGAAACTGACCTGGAGGGTGTCGGAGGTCTCCCGGCCGGCGAGAGCGCGCAGTGCGTCGTCGAGGCTGCCGCCGTCGGTGAGGTCGGCGGGGGCGAGGTCGTGCACGAAGCGGCGGGCCTCGGCGAGGTTGTGCTCGGCGATGGAAGCAGCCGTACGGACGTGGCGGCGGGCGGCCGCCGGGTCGCTGCTCCAGAGCCGGTCGGCGGCCTGGAGGAGCATCCGCTGGCTGGACAGGCCCTGGGCGAGGGTGTCGTGGATCTCCATGGAGAGCCGCTGGCGCTCGGCGAGGGTCCCTTCGCGGCGCTCGGTCTCGGCGAGTTCGCGCCGGGTCCGGATCAGGTCGGCGATGACGGTCCGCAGCCGGTCGGCCTGGCGCTGCGAGTAGACGAAGACCGCCGTGGCGACGGCCGCCCCGGCCGGCGGCGCGAAGATCAGGTTGGGGTCGAAGCCGAAGCGCAGCCGCAGATTGACCCCTGCCGCCACGACGCAGGCGGTGATCAGCGCGACCAGGATGATCGCGGACCGGGTGCGCAGGAAACGCAGGCCGGTGTAGAAGAGCGGCACCGCGCACCAGCCGAAGCTCGGCGCGAGCACGACCAGGGTGAGCCACGATCCGATCACCGCGGTCAGCCAGAGCACGGGGGCCGGGGCGAGCCCGCCGGATGCCGGCGTCCGCTCGGGGCCGAGGATCGGACCGAGTACGTAGAGCAGGGCGAGCGCGACGGCGAGGGCGATCACCCACGGAGTGGCGCGGGCGCTCGGGTGGACGATCAGGTACCGGGTCAGTGACGAGCACAGGAGCACGAAGAACGCCACGTGCATCACGGTCGCGAGCCAGCCCGCGTCGGGGTCGGCCTCGGCCTCTTCCTTGTCGAGGAGCACCCGCTCGTTCGTCCGCACCGCTTCACTCCCTGCTCCCGACTGCTTCCCAGATCAAGACTATCCGGGAGGATCTACGCGATATCGACCGATCGGTTGACCCTCATGTCCTCCGACAGGGGCGGCGGACGGAGCCCGCAGGCCGACCGTCGGAGGCCCGGAGCGGCAGCAGGATGGATCACAGAGCGGGACCGCAGAGCGTCCCGTGATCCCAAGGAGCTGATGATCGTGAAGAAGCTGTCGCTGCGCACCCGCGTCCTGACCGGTACCGTCGCCGGCGCCGCCCTCGCCGCCGGTGCCCTCGGCGCGGCCTCCGCCCACGCCGCGGCCACGGACGCCGCGCCCGCCACGGCGGTGGCGGTGGCCACCGCGGACGCCAAGAACAAGAACACGGCGCAGTCGACGCATCTGACGATCGAGGCGGCGACGAAGGCCGCCCGGGCGGCCCTGGACGCCGCGGAGAAGGAGAAGCAGCGGGTATCGGTGGCGGTGGTGGACCGCAACGGCACCACCGTCGTGACCCTGCGCGGCGACGGCGCCGGCCCGCAGTCCTACGAGGCCGCCGTGCGGAAGGCGTACACCGCCGTCTCCTGGAACGCCCCGACCTCGGAGCTGGCCGAGCGCCTGGCCCAGGCCCCGAACCTGAAGGACGTCCCCGGCACCCTCTTCCTCGGCGGCGGCGCTCCCGTCGCCGCCAAGGGCGCTCCCATCGCCGGCATCGGAGTCGCCGGCGCGCCGTCCGGAGACCTCGACGAGAAGTTCGCCCGGGTCGGCGTCGCAGCCCTCGCCAAGTAGGCGCCCCGGCACCTGTCCCCGTACGGCCCGGAGGGCGCGGTCACGCCCCTGGCGATTCCTTGTCCGCCGGGAAGATCGCGGGTTAAGGTCCCCGGGCAACTATCGGGGGATCACAGCAGGTGGGGGACATGACCGAAGGCGTCGGCACGATCACCGTGCGCGCGGCGATAGGCCAGGGCATCGCGGCCGTGGGCGTGATCGGGGCCATGGGGGCCGGCCTCTGGATGGCCGGGGAGTCGGTGAATTCGAGCGCTGAGCCGAGGCCCGTCACCTGCTCGAACGGGCAGCCCGAGAAGACGCCGGGAAAGACGCCGGGGAAGACGCCCGCGCAGACCGCGGACGAGTCCGGGGCCGAGCCGGGGCACGCCTCCGGGGCCCAGCTGTGCGCGGCGCTGCACCGTCCCGACCTCGCCGATCTGCTGGGCACTCCGGGGGAGGCCGCGAAGAACGCGAACGGCAGCGGCAGCACCTTCAAGCCCGCCGGCGGCGGCGAGGAGGTCCACACCCCCTCGGGCAAGGTCGAGTTCGAGACCTACACCGCGCACCTGAGCGCCTCGTACAACCAGCTGACGGTCGCGAGCCTGGTCAAGCTCCTGGGGACCGTCACTCCGCCGCAGACGGTCCTGGGCCGCCCGGCCGCCTTCTACTCGGACCGCACCCTCAGCGTCGGCGGCCCCGGCGTCCGCACCCGCGCCCTCGTGGTGGCCCGGGACGCGGAGGACGGCGGCGGCTACTTCGAGCTGAACCTGTGGCGCTCCGACGGCAAGATGCCCGAGGACGCGGTACTGCTGCGCGTGGCCGAGCAGGTGCTGCCCACGGTCCCGGGGTGGGCCGCCGCCGGGTGAGGGCGAGCGGCGGGTGAGGGCGGGCGGCGGCGGGCCCGGTACGGGGGTCAGCCGTTTCGGGGCTGGTTGAAGCGGAGCATGTTGCCCGCCGGGTCGCGGAAGGCACAGTCGCGGACCCCGTACGGCTGGTCGACGGGCTCCTGGAGCACCTCGGCGCCGGCGGCCCGGATCCGCTCGAAGGTGGCGTCCACGTCGTCCGTGGAGAAGATGACCCCGCGGAGCACGCCCTTGGCCAGCAGTTCCGCCATCGCCTGCCGGTCGGCCGGCGAGGCACCGGGATCGGCGAGCGGCGGTTCGAGGACGATCTCCACGTCGGGCTGCTCGGGCGAGCCGACGGTCACCCAGCGCATCCCCTCGAACGCGACGTCGTTGCGGACTTCCATGCCGAGGGCGTCGCGGTAGAAGGCGAGTGCCTTGTCGTGGTCGTCGACGGCGATGAAGCACTGCGAGAGCTTGATGGTCATGCCCCGAACGCTACGACGCGGCCGCGGATCCCGCTCCCCCGTTGCCGGCGGAGTTCCGGACCGGCCGGGTGAAGGCCTTGGCGACGCACGCCGGGATGGCGGCGCCGGCCTCGTGGCGCCGGGCCCGGTAGGCGCTGGGGGTCTCGCCGACCAGCTCCGTGAAGCGCGAGCTGAACGACCCCAGCGAGGTGCAGCCGACCGCGAAGCAGACTTCGGTCACGCTCAGGTCGCCCCTGCGCAGCAGCGCCTTCGCGCGCTCGACGCGGCGGGTCATGAGATAGCTGTACGGGGTCTCTCCGAAGGCCGCCCGGAAGCTGCGGGAGAAGTGCCCGGGCGACATGAGGGCGACGCCGGCCAGTGCCGGTACGTCCAGCGGCTCGGCGTAGTCGCGGTCCATCACGTCCCGGACGCGCCGCAGCCGCACCAGGTCCTCGATCATCACGCGCACCAGCATCTCACGGCCGGTGCGGGCCGAGGGGGCGCGGAGGCCGAGGGGACACGGCCGGGGCCGCGAGGCCGTGAGGCCGGGAGCGCGCCGGATTCCCGGATGCCTCCCGGCTGCCCGTCGGCTACTTCTCGGTCTTCGCGGCCTTCTCGGCCTTCTCCGCCTGCATCTGCTTGATGCGGACGGTCTCCTTGCGGACGTCGGCCTGGGTGGCGCGCTCCTTCGCGAGCCACTCCGGCATCTCCTGCTTCAGGGCCTCGACCTGCTCCGTGGTGAGCGGCTCGGTGACACCGCCGCGCGCCAGACCGGCGATGGAGATGCCGAGCTTCGACGCGACCACCGGACGGGGGTGCGGGCCGTTGTTCCGGAGGTCCTGCAGCCACTGGGGCGGCTCGGCCTGGAGGGCGGTCAGCTCGGTGCGCGAGACGACACCCTCCTGGAACTCTGCGGGGGTGGCCTCGAGGTACACACCCAGCTTCTTCGCCGCAGTAGCGGGCTTCATGGTCTGGGTGGTCTGGTGCGACGTCATGGGGTCAAGGGTATCGAGCATGTGCGCCACCTCCGACCACGGCCGGTAATCTGGCCGGGTGACAGACTCCCGGACACCCCCGTCGTTCCAGCTCGCATACGTCCCCGGGGTGACTCCCACCAAGTGGGTCCGGATCTGGAAGGAGCGACTGCCCGACGTTCCGCTGACCCTCGTCCCGGTCGGTCCGGCCGAAGCCCCCGCCCTGCTGCGGGGCGGCGGCGCCGACGCCGGGTTCGTGCGGCTGCCGATCGACCGTACGGACCTCAGCGCGATCCCGCTCTACACCGAGACCACGGTCGTCGTGATCCCGAAGGACCACCTCATGGCCGCGGCCGAGGAGCTGTCCCTCGCGGAGCTGGCCGACGACATCGTGCTCCACCCGCTGGACGACACCCTCGAGTGGGAGCAGCTGCCGGGCAAGGCCGCGCTCCAGCGCCCGGAGACCACGGCCGACGCGATCGAGCTGGTGGCGGCGGGCATCGGGGTCCTGGTCGTGCCCCAGTCGCTCGCGCGGCTGCACCACCGCAAGGACCTCACGTACCGGACCCTGCTGGACGCCCCCGAGTCGCGCGTCGCGCTGTCCTGGCCCGAGGCGGACGTCACTCCCGACCTGGTCGAGGAGTTCATCGGGATCGTGCGCGGGCGGACCGTCAACAGCTCGCGCGGGCGCGGCCGTACGCAGCCGGAGCCCGAGCAGAAGAAGGCGAAGCCGGCAGCGCGGAAGCCGGCAGCGCGGTCGGGCGGCAAGCCGGCCGCCAAGAACCCGCGGTCCGGAGCCCCCAAGGGCGGCAAGGCCACGGCCAAGTCCACCGGCAAGCGCGGCAAGCCCCGCGGCCGATAGGCCCGTCGGGCGCGTGATCGCCGGCTCGGCTCAGCCGCCGACCAGCTGGACGGCGGCGGCCAGCGAGGCGACGGCGGGCACCACCCCGATGACCACGGCGGCGAACGTGGAGACCGTGGCCGGGGTCGGGTACGCGCGCGGGTCGGCGAAGCTCGCGCACAGCAAAAGCAGTGACGGGGGCAGGAAGACCCACGCACCCGCCGGCACGCCGAAGACCGACCACGCCGGCAGCACCACCGCGAGGGCCGCGCACGAGGTCGTGAACCAGGCCCGCTTCGCGCGCAGGGCCGGCGGCGCCGCGAGCAGGAGGACCGGGGCGATCAGCGCGAACGGCGACAGCCCCGCCCGGACCATCTCCACCACGGGCGGAACCGGGAGGATCAGCGCGGCCAGCGCGATCCCCTGCTGCCACGGGTGGGCGGCCCGCGCCCGGCGCATCGCTACGCCGCCGCCCGCCGCGCCCCGCCCGGGCGCCACGATCCCCGCCATGCCCGCTCCCTCCGGCCGCCACGTTCGACTTGAACGCGTTCAAGCTAGTCGGTATTCGCACTCCCTGGCGATGACCTGAGGGCGTTGCGCCCGCCACACACCCGTCCCTATAGTCACTTCGTATTCATTTCGTCACACTGAGTGAGATGGGGGCAAGGGTGTTACGTATCGGCAAGGGACTGGCCCGCAAGGGAGTGGCCTCGCTCGCCGCACTGGCCGCCGGGGCGGTCCTCGCCCTGGGCGTGGGGGCCGCGTCCGCGAGCGCTGCCGAGGGCTCGTGCGCCGGCGGCGCCACCGGGCGGCTGCCGCGACTGCAGGACCACCGGTTCTACGTACAGTGCGCGGGCGGGGTCGCCACCGTCGCGGCCTGCCCCACCGGGCAGGTCTACGCTCCCGGGCCGCAGCTCTGCCAGGCCCCCGAGCTGGTCCGGCCCGCCGTGGCCACCGTCACCACGGCCGGTCCGGCGAAGCTGAACGGGCTGCTCTTCGGGGTCAAGAACCTCAGCACCACCGTGCGGATCGCGGACGCTCCGGCCGGGCTGGACGGCGTACCGGTCACCTTCACCACCGTCGGCGGCCGGACGCTCTGCACCGCCGTCACCGACCAGTTCGGAGCCGCCCGCTGCGACACCCCGGCCCGGCTCACGATCCCGCTGGACGAGCTCCTGCGCGGCTACCGGGCGAACTACGCGGGCATCGGCGGGATCTACCTCCCGTCCTCCGCCACCGCCCCCATCTCGGTCCTCTAGGAGACGGCCCCCAGCGCGTGCCGGACCCAGACGTTCGGTTCCACGTAGACCGCGTAGCCCTGCTCCGGTTCGCAGCGGACCGGGGACAGGGCGCCCGGAACGCGGACCGGGCCCGCCGTGTCGAAGGGGAGGCCGGTCCACTCGCGCCACTGCGCGAGGGAGCCGGTGATCGTCATCGACAGCGGGGCCACCGAGTCGATGACGGCGCCCGCCCGCACGTGGACCCGTAGCCACGGGTCGTACGGGAGGCCGTCCTCGCGGGTGCGGTACGCGTACGCGTGGATCGAGGCGTCCGGCTCGGCCGGCTTTCCGCTGGGCCGGACCGGCGCCACCACCTCGGCGAAACCGCGCGCCCGGGCCGTCTCCCGCAGGGCGGCGAGCATCCGGCCGGACAGGCCCTCGCCCTGCCGGTCGGTGGCGACGCTTATCTCGAGCGCGCTCACCGTGTCGGTCTCGGCCCCGCGCCGCAGGTCGGAGAAGGCCCACATCAGGATCCGGTCCCAGCCCTGTGCGGGCAGCACCCCGTCGCGGCCCGGCGCGTGCTGCGCGAAGGGCACGCCGAAGGCGCGGGCGACCACCGCGTCGCCGTCCGTGGCGATCAGCACGTACTCCGGGAACTCGGCCACGATCCGGGGATACAGCAGCCAGGCCAGCGAGTCGTGCTGGGCGAACTCGGGCCAGGAGTCCTTCATGTCCCAGAGCCGGTCCGCCAGTTCGGGCCGCTCCGCGAGCGTGGTGATCCGGATGCCCGCGACGCCTATGTCTGTGATGTCGTCCATGCCCGCAGGCTAAGCACGCCTCACCTGCGCCTCAACCGATATAACCGGTTCCGGCGGGAGCCGGGAGGGAGAGGTGCCAGCACCGCGGCCGGCCGGCGAGGGTGAGCGTGGACAGCGGGCGGACGTCCACGTTCCAGTACGTCAGCGGCGGCGCGTTCAGCGCGTACACGAGCGCCGCCCGGACCACCGACGGCTCCGCCACCGCCACGATCGCTCCCCCGTCGTCGGCCGGCCGGGTGTCGAGCCAGCCGCCGATCCGGGCGATGAAGGCGAGCAGGGACTCCCCGCCGTGCGGGGCGGCGTGCGGATCGGTGAGCCAGAGGTCCACGGCCGCGGGGTCCCGGGCGGCCACCTCGGCCAGGGTGAGCCCGCGCCAGCGGCCCATGTCGCACTCCCGCAGGGCGGGTTGCGCCATCGGGGCGTAGCCGAGGGCGGTCCCCGTGGCCCGGCTGCGCGAGGTCGGTGAACAGTAGCGGAGCTCGGCCGAGCCCAGCGGCACGAGCCCGCGCGCGGCGGATTCCACCGCGCGCCAGCCGTCCACGTCGAGGGGGCGGTCGTCGTCGAAGCGCTCGGCGAGCAGCGAGGTACCACGGGCTGCTGCGACTAGCGAAACCCGAACATGCATGCGGCGATGGTGATCCGCGTGTCGCACGGGGTCAAGCGTCTGAACGAAGCCGGCTCCGGGCCTCGGTCCGGGCCCGGTCCGGCAGGCGGCTCAGCCCCCGCCGCCGGCCCCGCCTCCCAGCCCCGACCGCAGCCGCCGGACGGCCTCGGTCAGCTCGCCCGCGCCGGACACCCCGGCGAAGCTCAGCCGGACGAACGGACCGGGCGGCTCCGCGCAGAAGTACGGCCGCCCCGGCGCGACCGCGACCCCGGCCCGCAGGGCGGCCGCCACGAAGGCCGCGTCGTCGCCGCCCCCGCCGGGCCGCGCCCACAACTGGTAGCCGCCGCGCGGCGGATGGGGCACGTCCAGCTCCGGCAGCTCCCGCCGCAGCGCCGCCGTGAGGACGTCCCGGCGGTGGCGCAGCTCGGCGGCGACGGCCTTGAGGTGGCGCGGCCAGGCGGGTGCGCCGACCAGTTCCAGGGCGGCCTCCTGGAGCGGCCGGGGCACGAAGAAGCTGTCCACGACCTGGATGGCGCGCAGCCGGTCGAAGACCGGGCCCCGGGCCGCCAGCGCGCCCACCCGCAGGCTGGGCGAGGTGACCTTGGTCAGCGACCGTACGTGGACGACCACCCCGTCCGGGTCCTCGGCGGCGAGCGGCGCGGGCAGCGGGCCCGAGTCCTCGTGTGCCAGGGACCGCGCATAGTCGTCCTCCAGTACGAATGCCCCGGCGGCACGCGCGATCCGCAGCACCTCGCCCCGCCGCTCGCCGGACAGCACGGCCCCGGTCGGGTTCTGGAACAGCGGCTGGCATACGAACACCCGCGCCCCGGTCGCTTCGAAGGCGGCGGCCAGCAATTCCGGCCGGACCCCGTCCGCGTCCACCGGGACGGGCACCGGCCGGCAGCCGGCGGCCCGCGCGAGGGCCAGCAGCCCCGGATAGGTCGGGGATTCGACGAGGATCGGCGCCCCGGGCGGGGCGAGCGCCCGCAGCGCGGTGGCGAGCGCGCTCTGGCCGCCCGCGGTCACCAGCACGTCCCCGGCCGCGACCGCCCCGCCGATCTCCCGGGCGAACCAGTCCCGCAGCTCCGCCAGGCCCTCCACGGGCGGCCTGCCCCACACTCCGGGCCGCCGGCCGGCCCGGGCGAGGGCCGCCGCCATGGCCCGCTCGGGCTGGAGCGCCGAGTGCAGGTAGCCGCTGTGCAGTTCGATGACCCCGGCCGGCGGTGCGGCCAGGGTGACCAGCACCCCGGAGGCGTCCACGGAGCGCGGGACCACCTCGCCCGAGTCCTCGGCGCTCAGGGCGACGGCCTGCCAGGAGGTGTCGCCGAGCTCCTGGGTGTGCGTACGGGGCTGCGCGCGGTAGGCCCCGGCTCCGGGGCGGGTGACCACGAGGCCTTCGGCGGCGAGCTGTGCGAGGGCCCGGGAGACGGTGACGGGACTGACCCGGTACTGCTCGACCAGGGACCGGCTCGACGGGAGCTTTCCACCCACCGAGTAGCGGTTCAGCTCGACTCGAAGGGATTCCGCCAGTTCCGCCACACTGCTACGCTCGTACATGACAGCACAGAATAGCGCTACTCTCCCCACCGCGATAGCAGTTCGGGGGACCGCAGCACGGCGGCCCCGACCCGCCCTCGGGGGCACCACCCTCGCGGCGGCCGGAGTCGTCGCCTTCTCGCTGACCTTCCCCGGCACCGCCTGGGGCCTGGAGAGCTTCGGCCCCTGGTCCCTTTTCGGGCTGCGCTGTCTGCTGGCGGGCCTGACGGCCGGCGCCTTCCTGCTGGCCCTGCGCGTGCCGCTGCCCGCCCGCGCCCACTGGGCGGGGCTGGCGGTCGTCGCCGGCGGCGTGGTCGTCGGCTTCCCCCTGCTGACCACCCTGGCCCTGCAGACGTCCACCACCTCGCACGCCGCCGTGGTGGTGGGCCTGCTGCCGCTGACCACGGCGGTCGTCTCCTCGCTGCGCACCGGAGCCCGGCCCTCGCGGCGGTTCTGGGCCGCGGCCGTCGCCGGCGCGGTCGTCGTCCTCGGGTTCACCGTGGCCCAGAGCGGCGGCACCCTCTCGGGCGGCGACGCCTTCCTCTTCGGCGCGCTGCTCGTGTGCGCGGCCGGGTACACCGAGGGCGGGCGCCTCGCCCGGCTGCTGCCCGGTTGGCAGGTGATCGCCTGGGCGCTGGTGGTGTGCCTGCCCATCGGCCTGGCCGGCTCCGCGGTCGGGCTCGCGTACGAACCGGTGCACCTCACCGGCCGCGGGGTGGCCGGGCTCGTCTGGGTGGCGGTGGGCTCCTCCTTCCTCGGCCTCTACGTCTGGTACCGGGGCATGGCCGAGATCGGCACCGCCCGCGCGAGCCAGCTCCAGCTCGCACAGCCGCTGCTGACCCTGGTGTGGTCGGTGCTGCTGCTCGGCGAGCACCTGTCACCGGCGGCCCCCGTCGCCGCCTGCGCGGTGCTCGTCTGCATCGCCGTGACGCAGCGCCCCGAGGCCGGACGGACGGGCCGACCCGACAGGTCAAACAGCACCGAAACGACCTAAACTGCTAGCACCGGATCGGACCACCGAGGGAGGTCAGCTATGCGCGCGACCGAGGGCGACCAGCTGGTTCAGCACGGCAGGATCGTGGGCCAGCACGACAAGGTCGGAGAGATCACCCAGGTCCTGGGAGAGAACGGCACCCCTCCCTACCGCGTCCGCTTCGCGGACGGACACGAGGCCGTCATGTCCCCCGGCCCCGACTGCGTCGTGAAGCACCCGGCCGACCACGACCACTGACGGGCCGCCCCTGAGGCCCCCGAAGACGGCCGGGTCAGCGCGGTGGCACGGCCACCGCCGTCGGATAGTGGTCGGCGACCACCCGGGCCATCGCCCCGTTGGGGTCCGCGTCCACCTGCTTCGCGGAGAAGTAGGCGTGGCCGCGGACCTCCGGGTATCCGGCGGCGAACCGCAGGTGCCGGGAGAGTTCGCGCGGATCGCGCCAGGCCGCCGTGGAGCTCTGCGGATCGCAGCGGTACAGCGCCTCCCCCACGTAGAGCTGGACGCGGGTGCCGGCGACGGTCCGCGCCCACCAGGGGACGATGGCGGCGTAGTCGGCGGCCGGGTGGCCGAGCTGCCAGTACGCCTGCGGCACGATGTAGTCGATCCAGCCCTCGCGCACCCACCTGCGGGTGTCCGCGTACAGGTCGTCGTACGTGGCGACGCCCGCCTGCGTCGGCGAACCGAGCGGATCCCGGTCGGAGTTTCGCCAGACGGCGAAGGGGCTGATGCCGAAGCGCGTCGCGGGGCGCAGTGCCCGCAGCCGCTCGGACATCTCGCGGACCAGGGTGTCGGTGTTGTGGCGGCGCCAGTCGGCGCGGGTGGCGAAGGCCCGGCCGTACTGCTCATAGGCGGCGTCGTCGTCGAAATCGCGGCCCTCGACGGGGTACGGGTAGAAGTAGTCGTCCCAGTGCACCCCGTCGAGGGGGTAGCGGGCGACGGCGTCGAGCATGGCGTCCTGCACGAAGCGGCGGACTTCCGGCAGTCCGGGGTTGTAGTACAGCTTGCCGCCGTAGGGCACGGTCCAGCCCCGGTTGCGGCGGGCCGGGTGCTCCGGGACGAGCAGGCTCCGGTCGGTGTGGTTGGCCACCCGGTACGGGTTGAACCAGGCGTGCAGCTCCAGCCCCCGGGCGTGCGCTTCGGCGACCGCCGTGCCGAGCGGGTCCCAGCCGGGGTCGACCCCCTGCTCGCCGGTCAGCCACTGCGACCAGGGCTCGCGCGCCGAGGGCCACATCGCGTCGGCGGTCGGCCGGACCTGGAGGATCACCGCGTTGAGGCGGCGGGCGACGACGGTGTCGAGGAGGGCCAGCAGTTCGGCGCGCTGCTCCCGCGCGGAAAGCCCGCTCCGCGAGGGCCAGTCCACGTTCTGCACGGAGGCGACCCACATCCCGCGGAACGCGGCCTCGCCCGCTCCGCGCACCCGCTTCCCCCCGCCCGCCTCCGACGGCCCGACCGCTCGCGCGGGGGCCGTCGCCACCGCCGCCAGCACCCCCGCCGCTCCGGCCAGGATCTCCCGTCTCCCGATGGCCCGTCTCCCGATGGCCCGCCTCCCGATGGCCCGCCTCCCGATGGACGCCATGTGACGACTCCGTTCCGTTCCGTGACATTGCCTCGTGTCCGCCCAGCATGCCCGCCCCGGCCCGCCACGCCGGGCAAGGACGGGGGTAACGTCGGGGGGCGTGGCGGGCGCCGGAACGCAGTTACCACTGCACGAGTACGGGGGACCCGCGATGGAGAGCAGCGAAAGGCACGATGTGACGGACCTCCCAGACGACATCGCACGCGTCGGCGTAGTGGGCTGTGGCCAGATGGGCGCGGGCATCGCGGAGGTGTTCGCCCGGAGCGGGCTCGAGGTGATGGTCGCCGAAACCACCGGCGAGGCCCTCGAACTCGGGCGGACCCGGCTGCACACCTCTCTGACCAGGGCCGCCGAACGCGGCAAGATCAGCGAGGAGGAGCGGGACGCCACCCTGGCCCGCCTGTCGTTCACCACCGATCTCGGCGAGTTCGCCGACCGCGACCTCGTCATCGAGGCGGTCGTCGAGAACGAGCAGGTCAAGACGGAGATCTTCCAGGTCCTCGACCAGGTGGTCACCCGCCCGGACGCGATCCTCGCCTCCAACACCTCCTCGATCCCGCTGGTCAAGCTGGCGGTCGCGACCTCGCGTCCCGACCAGGTCATCGGCATCCACTTCTTCAACCCGGCCCCGGTGCAGCAGCTCGTCGAGCTGATCCCGGCGCTGACCACGAGCGACGAGACCATCAAGCGCGCCGAGGCCCTGGTCGGCGGCGCGCTGGGCAAGCACGCGATCCGCGCCCAGGACCGTTCCGGCTTCGTCGTCAACGCGCTCCTCATCCCGTACCTGCTGTCCGCGATCCGGATGTTCGAGTCGGGCATCGCGAGCCGCGAGGACATCGACAACGGCATGGAGCTGGGCTGCGCCCACCCGATGGGCCCGCTGAAGCTCGCGGACCTCATCGGTCTGGACACGGTGGCCTCGGTGGCCGACTCGATGTACGCGGAGTTCAAGGAGCCCCTGTACGCGGCTCCTCCGCTGCTCCAGCGCATGGTCGACGCCGGCCGCCTCGGCCGCAAGACCGGCTCGGGCTTCTACCCGTACAGCTGACCCTCGCGGGTCGGCCGCCCGCGGCTCAGCCGAGCCGCAGGTGGTGCAACAGCAGCAGCCCGGCCGCCATGTTGGCGGCCGGGATCTCGCCGCGCGCGATCATGTCGGGGACCAGCTTGAGCGGGACCCACTCGCGGCGCGAGGACTCGAAGTCGTCCTCGGGATGGCCCACGTACGTGGCCCCGTCCGCCCAGTAGAGGTGGTGACGGGCGTCGGTCAGCCCGTTGGACGGCTCGACGGTCATCAGGTGGCGCAGGGGGCCGGGCCGCCAGCCCGACTCCTCCTCCATCTCGCGGGCGGCCGCCCGCTCCACCGACTCCCCGTCCTCGACGACCCCGGCGGGCAGTTCCCAGCCCCAGCTGCCGGTGATGAAGCGGTGGCGCCACAGCAGCAGCACCTCGTTGGCCGCGTTGACGGCCGTGGCGACGGCGACCGGGCGCAGCCGGATGACGAAGTGGTCCAGGTGCCGGCCGTCGGGGAGCTCCACATCGGCGAGATTCACATCGAACCAGCGGTTCGTGTACACGGTTTGCTCACTCAAGTTCATCCACTGCACGGTTCTGCCACCTTCCGATCGAGTAGGTGGCAACATGGCAGCAGTTCACCCCGGCCCAGGGGAACGCGCAAAGGGCGGCGCAGAGAACGCCGCGGGGGATGTCACAGCGGAACGCGCAGCGCCCCGTCGATGAGCTCGGCCGTCTCCTCCGCCCCCGAACAACCGCTGGTCAGCAGCTGTTCCCGGACCGCGCGCAGCCGGTCGCGCAGGCGCAGCGACTCCATCCCCTTGGCCCGCTCGGCCATTTCGGCCGCCGAGGCCACCGCCTGATCGGCCTCGCCCTGGCGCAGTTGGATCTCGCACAGCATCGCGAGCCGGTGCACCCGGCCCCGGTCGTGCGCGGGGGTGCCCACGGCGGCCGAAGCCTGCTCCCGGGCCCCCCGCAGATCACCCAGGCCGAGCAGCGCCTCCGCCACCTGTACGTTGACCAGCCCGGGCTGCACGTACCCGGTCTCGTCCGGCTCCGTGCCGGGGCGGATCCGCTCCGCCGCCGTCTCGGCCTTGCGGATGCAGGCCAATGCGGCGCTGGTGTCGCCGAGTTGGGCATACGCCTTGGCCTGCATGGCGTACAGGTCCGCGGCCAGGGCCGGGGTGATGTGCCGGCCGGCCGCGCGCAGGGCGGCCTCCGCGAAGGCCACGGCCTGGCGGAACTCCCTCAGGTGCAGGCACTGATTGACGAGCAGCGCGATCACGTAGGCGCCCAGCCCCCGGTCCCCGCTCGCCTTGGCGAGGCGCAGGGCCTGGTGGAAGTAGCGCTGGGCCAGCCCGTGCGCGTCCGAGTCGTACGCGCAGATCCCCGCCACCGCCACCAGGGAACCGCCGGCCCGGTGCAGGCTGCGTCCGAGGCCGTCGGAGTAACTGCCGCGCAGCATGGGGGCGGTCTCGGTGCCGAGGAAGCGGACCACCCGGTCGCGGGTGGCCACGCCGCCTGCCCTGCGGTACATCAGCTCGTAGTGCGCGCGGGCGGACTTCAAGATCTCCACGTGCTCGGGGCCGACGCGGGTCGGCCCCTCGCGGGACACGTCGGCGTCCTCGGGAGGGTTCTCCCACTCCCATACGGGCATCACCGCCGGGGTACCGGTGACGGCCCCGGCGTCGAGGGGCTGCCGGCCGTGGCCGTCGGAGCGCCACAGAGCGGCGGCGCGGTCGACGAAGCCGCTCAGCGGAGACCCGTGCGGGTCGGCGGGCTGCCCGGGCAGGCCGAACCCGACGTCGTCGAGGGAGAGCGGCCGCCGCAGCCGGCCCCCGATCACCTCGCAGATCAGGTCCGGGACCTGGCCGCGCGGGCGCTGACCCTTCAACCACCGCGCCACGGCCGTGTGTTCGTAGCGCAGGGCGAGTCCGCGGGAACGGCCCGCCTGGTTCACGTACGCGGCGAGTCCGGCGTGGGACATTCCCGCCTCGGCGAGGAGGGCGTCGAGCAGGGCATTGGGCTGCATGGGCCCCTCCAAGGGCTCGTCGGACCCAGGCTAGTGGGTGCGGGGTTCACACGGGGTGTGAACGCCGTACGCGCATAAATGCGATACGCACCCTGCCGCGGAGGCCCGTGCGAGCGCTTCACTTAAGGGCCTCGCCAAGAGGTAGCTCGGGTCGTCGGCTCCCCCTCGTACAGTGCGACGACCCGTCAACCGCGCCGCCCGTCCTGTTGTCTGCCCGACACTCCACGGCAGGCGGGCGGCGCGCTTCGGCTCCGCCGGGTCCTGGTTGGTCGCCGGGCCCCGGCCGGGCCGGACCGAACGCGCGCCGGGCCCACCCACCGGGCCCGGCCCGCGTGGTCCCCGATTCCGGCCCGGACGTCCGCGCCCCAGCCACACGGACGTCCGCGCCCCGGCGCGACCTGGCCACGGGGCCCTGCGGGCGGCTTCCCCCCACGCCGGACGGGCTGAAAAGATCAGCCCCGCCGGCGTTTGAGGCGCGGGGTCCGGGGCGGAGCCCCGAGGGGGTCCGGGCGCAGCCCGGGGAACGGGCGAAGGGCGGGTAGGGGACCTCGCCCCGCAGGGCCGCCCCACCATCCTCCGTATCCGGCCGGCCGGCCTGCCCGGAAAACGGGTAAGGGGGTGCACCCCGGAACCGGGATGCACCCCCTCGACACAGAGCGGCAGCGGCTACGCCCCGCGCAGCACCGCACCCGTACGCTCGCCCGCGAGAGCAACCGCCGCGTCACGCGCCGCCGTGGACTCCTCGGCGGTCAGCGTCCGGTCGGCCGCGCGGAAGCGCAGCGCGTACGCGAGGGACTTCTTGCCCTCGCCCACCTGCTCGCCCTCGAACACGTCGAACAGCCGCAGGGACTCCAGCAGTTCACCGGCGCCCTTGTGCAGCGCGTCCTCGACGGCCGAAGCCGGCACCGACGCGTCCACGATCAGCGCGACGTCCTGGGTCGCCACCGGGAAGGAGGCGATCCGGGGCGCCTGGAGGGCCTCGCCGCCGGCCGCCGCGAGGCGGTCCAGGTCGAGCTCCATGGCGCTGGTGCGGGCCGGCAGGCCCATGGCCTTGACCACGCGCGGGTGCAGCTCACCGGCGTGCCCGATGACCGTCTCCACCCCGTCCAGGGTGACGATCAGCTCGGCGCAGCGGCCCGGGTGCCACGGGCCGTACTGGCCCTGGCGCACGACGAGCTCCGCACCGGCCTCGACGGCCAGCGAGCGCGCCGCCTGGACCGCGTCGGCCCAGTCGGCCGGACGGCCCTTGCCCCACCAGCCGGCCTGCTCGCGAGCCCCGGCCAGCACGACCGCGGCGTAGCGCGGCTGCGCGGGCAGGGCCGCGTTCAGGGTGGCGATCTCCTCGTCGGTGGGACGCCGGTCGACACCGAGGCGTACGGCGACGCCCGGCTGCGCGGCGGCCCGGAAGACCGAGCCGGTCTCGAAGAGGGCGAGGTCGTGGCTGCCCCGGCTGTCGTTGCGGCGCAGCGCGCCGAGCAGACCCGGCAGCAGCGTGGTGCGCAGCGCCGGCTCCTCGTCGGAGATCGGGTTGACCAGCTTGACGACCTGGCGGGAGGCGTCGTGCGCGGGCAGCTGGAGCTGGTCGAAGACGGCCTCGCCCAGGAACGGGTAGCTGAGCGCCTCGACGTAGCCCGCGCCGGCCAGCGCGCGGCCCACCCGGCGGTGCAGCTGCTGGCGGGCGGTGAGACCGCGGCCGGAGGGCACCTGCGGGAGGGTGGAGGGAAGGTTCCCGTAGCCCTCCAGCCGGATGACTTCCTCGGCGAGGTCGTTGGGCTCGGCGAGGTCGGGCCGCCACGAGGGCGCCGTGACGACGAGCTCGTCCTGGCCGTAGACGTCGCAGCCGACCTCCTGGAGGCGGCGTACGACGGTCTCCCGGCCGTACTGCATGCCCGCGACCTTGTCGGGGTGGTCCGCGCTCATCGCGATGGTGCGCGGGGCGCCCGGGGCGGTGAGCTCGGTGACGCCGGCCTCGGCGGTGCCGCCCGCGAGCAGCACGAGCAGGTCGACGGTGCGCTGCGCGGCGGCGGCGGCGGCCTGCGGGTCCACGCCGCGCTCGAAGCGCTTGGACGCCTCGGAGGACAGCTTGAGGCGGCGGGCGGTGCGCGAGATCGACACGGAGTCGAAGTGCGCGGCCTCGACGACCACGTCGGTGGTGCCGGTGACGGCTCCGGTCTCCGGGTCGATGACGGAGTCGGCGATCTCGGTGTTGGCGCCGCCCATGACACCGGCGATCCCGATCGGGCCGCTGTTGTCGGTGATCACCAGGTCCTCGGCGTCGAGCGTGCGCTTGACCCCGTCCAGGGTGGTGAACTTCTCGCCCTGCTCGGCCCGGCGGACGCCGATGGCGCCGTCGATCCGCGAGCGGTCGTAGGCGTGCAGCGGCTGGCCGAGCTCCAGCATCACGTAGTTGGTGATGTCGACGGCGAGCGAGATCGGGCGCATGCCCGCCTTCTGGAGGCGGCGCGTGAGCCAGATCGGGGAGCGCGCCTCGGGGTCGAGGCCGGTCACCGTGCGCGCGGTGAAGCGGTCGCAGCCCTGCGGGTCGTCGATCTTGACGGCGTAGCCGTACGAGTTCGGCGGGGGCACGTCGAGCAGCGCCGGGTCGCGCAGCGGCAGGCCGTACGCGGTGGCGGCCTCGCGGGCCACTCCGCGCATGGACATGCAGTAGCCGCGGTCCGGGGTGATGTCGATGTCGAGGACCTCGTCGACGAGCTCCAGGAGCTTGATCGCGTCGCTGCCGACCTCGTGCTCGTGCGGCAGCACGATGATGCCGTGCGTGCCGTCGTCGCCCATGCCCAGCTCGTCGCCGGAGCAGATCATGCCGTGCGAGGTGCGGCCGTACGTCTCGCGCGCGGCGATCGCGAAGTCGCCGGGCAGCACGGCGCCCGGCAGGACCACGACGACCTTGTCGCCGACGGAGAAGTTCCGGGCGCCGCAGACGATCTCCTGCGGTGCGCCGGTGCCGTTGGCCGAGCCGACGTCCACCGTGCAGAAGCGGATCGGCTTGCGGAAG
Source organism: Streptomyces sp. CA189 (assembly GCF_056428985.1). Classification (NCBI taxonomy): domain Bacteria; kingdom Bacillati; phylum Actinomycetota; class Actinomycetes; order Kitasatosporales; family Streptomycetaceae; genus Streptomyces; species Streptomyces sp. CA189. The sequence goes on from NZ_JBWJVM010000018.1 coordinate 91,683, forward strand.
CCTTCGAGCTCCTCGATGGTCAGCACCTGGCCGACGACGAGCGGGCCCTTGAGCCCGCCGCCGAGCTGCTCGACGGTCTCGACCTCCAGGCCGGCGTCGACGAGCTTGGCCGCGACGTCGCGACCGGTTTCACCCGCGGGGAGGTCGACGTACTCCCGCAGCCAAGAAAGCGGGACCCGCATCAGATCTCCATCCCGAACGGCCGGGTGAAACGGATGTCACCCTCGACCATGTCTCGCATGTCTTCAACGTTGTGGCGGAACATCAGCATCCGCTCGATGCCGAAGCCGAAGGCGAACCCGCTGTACTTCTCCGGGTCCACACCGCAGGCGGTGAGCACCTTCGGGTTGACCATGCCGCAGCCGCCGAGCTCGATCCAGCCCTCGCTGGAGCAGGTACGGCACGGGCGGTCGGGGTTGCCCACCGACGCGCCGCGGCACACGTAGCACTGCATGTCCATCTCGGCGGACGGCTCGGTGAAGGGGAAGAAGTGCGGGCGCAGGCGCGTGGTGGTGCCCTCGCCGAACAGCTCCTGGACCATGTGGTCCATGGTGCCCTTGAGGTCCGCCATGGTCAGGCCCTCGTCCACGGCGAGCAGCTCGACCTGGTGGAAGACCGGCGTGTGCGTCGCGTCGAGCTCGTCGGTGCGGTACACCCGCCCCGGACACACGATGTAGACGGGGGGCTTGCGCTCCAGCAGCGAGCGCGCCTGCACCGGGGAGGTGTGGGTGCGCAGCACGACACCGGACTCGTCGCCCTCGGTGCCTTCCGGCCCCCGGACGAAGAAGGTGTCCTGCATCTGGCGCGCGGGGTGGTCGGGCGTGAAGTTGAGGGCGTCGAAGTTGAACCACTCCGCCTCGACCTCGGGGCCCTCCGCGACCTCGTACCCCATGGCCGTGAAGATGTCCGCGATGCGGTCCATCAGCGTGGTCAGGGGGTGCCGGGCGCCGGCGGGCACGCGGTCGTAGGGCAGCGTGACGTCCACCGCCTCCTCGACCAGCACCCGCTCGTCACGCTCGGCTTCGAGCGCGACCGTGCGGGCCCCGAAGGCCTTGTTCACGGCGCCTCGGGCCTGGCCCACGAGCTTGCCCGCCGTGGCCTTGGCCTGCGGGGGCAGCGCGCCGATCTCTCGGTTGGCGAGCGCCAGGGGCGAACGGTCGCCCATGTGCGCGGTCTTCGCCTCCCGAAGTTCGTCGAGGTCGCCGGCGGCGGCGAAGGCGGCGAGCGCCTCGTCCCGCATGCGCTCGATCTCATCCGGTTTCAGTGCCTCGACCTCGACAGGGTCGTACGACTTGTTCGGTGCCGACATCTCTTCCCGTACTTCCGATGGCTGGCTGGTGGGTCCCCCGCGGACGCGCAGGACGCGCTCGGCACAAGGACACAAAGGTGCCAAAGGTCGAGTCTAAAGGTCGCTGGGGGTGAAGGGGCCCGTGGGCCGCCTGGCGAGACGCTCCGCAGGGCTACTGCGTGAGGTACGCCGGGGCGCCGACGGGCAGGATAAATCGGAACTCGGCGCCGCCGCCGGGGCCGCGTCCCACCGTGATGGTGCCGCCGTGGGCTTCCACGATGCCCTTGACGATGTAGAGGCCCAGGCCGGTACCGCCGCGCTTGCTGCCTCGCCAGAAGCGGGTGAAGACGCGCTTCATCGACTCTTCGGGGATACCGGGGCCCTCGTCGGTCACGGTGACGGCGGTTCCCTTCTCGGTCTTCCCCGCGGCGTTCGCGAAGCTGGTCGGCGTCACGTCGATGGTGACGGTTCCCTCGCCGTGTCGCACCGCATTTTCGAGCAGGTTGCCGAGGATCTGGTCGATTTTGTCCGGGTCCGCCCACAAGTCGGGCAGCGGCCGGCTCACACTGACCAGGAACCGCTCCGGGGCCTGCCCGTTCGCGGTGAGCGCCTGGACGTGGCGGCCCACGGCGGTGGAGATGTCGACCGGCTGGCGGCGCACCTCCAGGCGGCCCGAGTCGATGCGGGAGATGTCCAGGAGTTCGGCGATGAGCCGGGTGACGCGGTTCGCGTCGGCGTCGACGGTCTCCAGCATCAATCGCTTCTGGTCGTCGGTGAACCGCTCCCACTTGGCGAGCAGGGTCGCCGTGAACCCCTTCACGGAGGTGAGCGGGGAGCGCAGCTCGTGCGCGACGGTGGCGATCAGCTCGGCGTGGCTGCGTTCGGTGCGCCGCCGGGCCTCGGTGCCCCGCAGGGTGATCACGAGCCGGCGCACCGGGCCCTTGGGGTGGGTGCGCACGTACCGGGCGGAGACGAGCACCTCGCGGCCGCCGGGGAGCAGCAGGTTGCGCTCGGGCTGTCCGCGCCGGGTGGCGAGGCCTCCGTAGGGGTCGGTCAGTGCCCACCAGCGGCGGCCTTCGAGGTCCTCCAGCGGGAGTGCGCGCTCGATCCCGAGGCCCAGGGCCTCGTCCGCCACGAGGGCGGTGATCCGGGCGGCGGCGGAGTTGAAGCAGATGACCCGGCCGGAGGCGTCGGCGATCACCAGCCCGTCGGGCAGGTCGTCGGGGTCGATCCCGAGCGCGGTGTACTCGCCGTGCGCGTCGCCGCCGTCCGAAGCCTCCGCCACGGCGGGGCCTACGGGGCTCGCGGGCGCGGGCCGGGCCTGCGGGGGCGGGGCGGAGGCGCCCTGGGGCGGCTGCACGGGCACCCGGGCGGCGGGCGCGGCCAGCTGGGACACGGCCGCCAGGACCGGTGCGTCGGCCGCCTGGGCGGCACCTGGCGAGCTGTTCGTACCGACGGTCATGTCCCCGTACCCCACATCTCCGAGGTGCACAGTGGGCTCCCCGGGCCGCCACATTACTAGCTGGGGGTCACGGAGCGGCACCCTCCGGGCGCCCGCTGTGCACGCGCGGAGGCGTACAGGCACACCGCGGCGGCCGTGGCGAGGTTCAGGCTCTCGGCCTTTCCGTGGATCGGGACCCGTACGACCGCGTCGGCGAGCGCCCTGGTCTCCTCGGGCAGGCCCCAGGCCTCGTTGCCGAAGATCCAGGCCGAGGGGGTGCCCATGGTGCCCGCGTCCAGCTCGGCGTCGAGGTCGTCCGCGCCGGCCCCGTCGGCGGCGAGGATCCGCACGCCGGCCGCGCGCAGCCCCGCGACGGCCTGCTCCACGGGCACGCCGACGGCCACCGGGAGGTGGAAGAGGGAGCCCACGGAGGCGCGTACCGACTTGGGGTTGTACAGGTCCACGGAGGCGTCGGTCAGCACGACGGCGTCGGCTCCGGCGGCGTCCGCGCAGCGCAGCACCGTACCGGCGTTGCCGGGGTCGCGGACGTGCGCGAGGACGGCGACGAGCTTGGGGCGGGCCTTCAGGATCTCCTCGAACGGGGAGTCGAGGAAGTGGCAGACGCCGACCAGGCCCTGCGGGGTGACCGTTTGAGAGACCTCCGCGAGCACCTCGTCGGAGGCGTAGTGGACGCGGGCTCCGGCGGCGTACGCGGCGTCGACGATGTCGGCGTAGCGCTCGGCGGCCTCCACGGTCGCGAACAGCTCGATCAGCGTGGACTCGCCGCCGGCGCCGCGGTGCTCCACGGCCTCGCGCACGGCCTGCGGGCCCTCGGCGATGAAGCGGCGCTCCTTGGTACGGAAATTGCGTCGCGCCAGGCGCCTGGCGGCGGCCACCCGGGTGGACCGGGGGGAGATCAGCTCGGCGGGGGTGCCCATGGCGGTCGGCTCGCTTCCGTACGTACAGCGGGTGGCTGCCCTGATCGAAGGAAATGGTGGGTCAACGCACCGGACCCGCAGGCGCGAGGCCTGCGGGTCCGGGCAAGTTACTGCAGCCTTTGAGGGCGTGCTGCTTAGGCAGCGACCTTCGGGGCGTTGACGTCGGCCGGGAGGGCCTTCTGCGCGACCTCGACCAGCGCGGCGAACGCGTTGGCGTCGTTGACGGCCAGCTCGGCGAGGATCTTGCGGTCCACCTCGATGTTGGCGGCGTTCAGACCCTGGATGAGGCGGTTGTACGTCATGCCGTTCTGACGGGCAGCCGCGTTGATGCGCTGGATCCAGAGCCGACGGAAGTCGCCCTTGCGCTTCTTGCGGTCGTTGAAGTTGTAGACCAGGGAGTGGGTGACCTGCTCCTTGGCCTTGCGGTACAGGCGCGAACGCTGACCGCGGTAACCCTTCGCAGCCTCGAGGATTGCCCGACGCTTCTTGTGCGCGTTTACTGCCCGCTTGACGCGTGCCACTGTGTACTCCTTGTAGCGGGGCCGTGGTTGTGTTCACACGGCCCGAATTCGATGGGGTCCCGGTCTTGACGTGCTCCCGCTCCCGGAAGGGGAGCGGAGTACGTCACTTGCCGAGAAGCTTCTTGATCTTCTTGGCGTCGCCGGGGGCCATCTCCGCGGTGCCGGTCAGGCGGCGGGTGACACGGGACGACTTGTGCTCGAGCAGGTGGCGCTTGCCGGCGCGCTCGCGGAGCACCTTGCCGGAGCCGGTGATCTTGAAGCGCTTCTTGGTCCCGGAGTGCGTCTTGTTCTTCGGCATGGCGCCGTTATCTCCTCGTCGGTGGCGCCCCCACCGGCCCTGGTGGGGGCCGGCTCACGGGAGCGTCATGTTGTATCGGTGATCCGAGACGGGCTGCCTCGGAATCAGGCCTGGGCAGGAGCCTCGCCGGAGGCGGCTGCCTCGTCGGTGCCCGCCTCGGCTGCGTCGGTCGCCTCGTCGGAAGCGTCCTCGGCGTCGGTGTCCACGTCCTCGGCTTCGAGGGCCGCGTTCTCCGCCTCGAGCGCGGCGTCGGCGGCCAGGGCCTCGTCACCACTCTCGTCGCTGACCGCAACACCCTGGCGCTCGGCCTTGCGGGCGGCCTGCGCCTCGCGGGCTTCGGCCATCGCCTCGGTCTTCTTCTTGTGCGGACCGAGAACCATGATCATGTTTCGGCCGTCCTGCTTCGGGTTCGACTCGATGAACCCGAGGTCCTCGACGTCCGAAGCCAGACGCTGCAGCAGTCGGTAGCCGAGTTCCGGCCTGGACTGCTCGCGACCGCGGAACATGATCGTGATCTTGACCTTGTCGCCCTGCTTGAGGAACCGAACGACGTGACCCTTCTTGGTGTCATAGTCGTGCGGGTCGATCTTCGGCCGGAGCTTCATTTCCTTGATGACCGTGTGCGCCTGGTTCTTGCGCGCCTCACGGGCCTTCATGGCCGACTCGTACTTGAACTTGCCGTAGTCCATGAGCTTGCAGACCGGCGGGCGTGCGGACGCCGCGACCTCGACCAGGTCGAGGTCGTACTCCTGCGCGAGCTCAAGCGCCTTGGCAAGCGGCACAATGCCGACCTGCTCGCCACTCGGGCCGACGAGTCGTACCTCGGGAACGCGAATCCGGTCGTTGATGCGGGGCTCGGTGCTGATGGATCCTCCTCGGTAGCACCACACGGCTGCCTGGAGGACAGCCGCTGACGTTTTTCCGTCAGACCGACCGCGGCGGGGAATGAAAAAAGCCCCGCCGGGCACAGACGAGGGCTCCAATACAACCGGAGCACCGTCGCGTGCGAACCGCGGGGCGCAAAATCGGGCAGCTTTCCATCGTCCGTACGGAACGATGGATACCGCCTGACCGGTGACCCGCCTCCCGTGAGGGTGGCTGGGTGGGAGAATCGGAGCCTCCACTTGTGGGCCGGGCACATAAGTGTCCGGCCGGTCGAAGTACATACTAGCACCCGCGTTGCAAGCCCGCCGCACGGCATATCGTGGGGCACATGACTGACGCGACGCCCTCCGGTTCCCCCTCCGATTCCCCGGCCGCCCCTGACTACGACGACCTGACCCGCGACATCGCGGACGTGCCGGCCGTCGAGGTCATCACCACGGTGGCCGTCCACCTGCTCAGCGCGGCGGCGGTCAACCTGGGCCTGGACAAGCCGGACTCCGAGTACAAGGACCTCGACGAGGCCCGCAAGCTGATCACGGCCCTGGCCGGCCTGGTCACCGCGAGCGCCACCGAGATCAGCTCCTTCCACGCCGCCCCGCTGCGCGACGGCCTGAAGTCCCTCCAGCTCGCCTTCCGCGAGGCCTCGCTGGTGCAGGACGAGCCGGGGCAGGGCCCGGGCGAGAAGTTCACGGGTCCCGTGTACGCGTAACCCGGGACCCGGCAGGAGACCGCCGGCGGGAACAGCACGCGAAGGGCGCCTCCCCAGGCCGGGAGGCGCCCTTGTCGTTCCAGGCGTCAGCGCGTGAAGAGCGGCTCTCCCGGCGGGACCGGGGCCCCCTCCGGGAGCAGGGCCAGGTCCAGTCCGCGCACGAGGCGTGCGCGCAGGGTCTCGTCGGCCGCCAGGGCCTCGGCCACCCGGCGGGCCGCCGCCGCTGCCTGCGGACCGGCCGCCAGCACGATCGCCAGGGTCCCGTCGGCGTCCGCGCCGCCCGGGCCCAGGTGGGCGCTGAGTACGGCCGGCTCGGCGGCCACGACGGCCCGTACGGCCTCGCGCACCGCGGGGTCGGCGAGCGGGCCGGCGTCCGTGCGGCCCTCGGCGAGCGCGATCAGCGCGGGGCCCGCGAGCTGGTACGGGACCGGTCCGGAGAGGTCGAGGACGAGGGTGTCGGCCTTCTCGTGCGCGACGGCGGCCAGCGCCTGGTGCAGCGGCACCGCCACCGGGCGGGCGGCCGGGTCCCACCGGGCCAGCGAGGCGATGGAGGTGAAGGCGGGCAGCGCCCGCCGGTCGCCCGCCCGCAGGGTGGGAACGGCCATGTCGCTGGTCTTCTCGCGCTTGAGTCCGGTCTCGGGGTCGGTTTCGACCTCGCCGAGGACCGCGACGACGGGAACCAGCAGGCGGGCGTCCTTGAGGGCCGCCAGCACCTCCGGCTCCTTGGCTCTGTCCTCGGCCCAGGCGGCCAGGGCCGCGCTCAGCCGGGGGTCGGCGGAGCCGTCGTCGCCGGAGAAACCGGGGTCGGGGATGTTTTTGTTCAACTCAGCTTTGTTCGCCACAGTTCCCCGAGCCTATCCCGCGCCGGGATCCCGCCGTCCGGCCCGGTGCCGCCGGGCCAGTACGCCGGACGCCGCGAGCAGCGCCAGCCCCGCGGCAACGCCCGCCGGGGCTCCGAAGCGGGCCCAGAACCCGGGGTCGCGTACCGGGTCGGGGCCGGCGCCGAAGTAGGGGCTCCCGGCCGCGACGGGTGAGGGCAGCACCGGTTCGGGGGCCAGCCCGTCGGCGGCCTGGAGGGCGGCGACCGGGTCCACCAGGCCGAAGCCGCGGGAGTCGTCGCGGCCGCCGGGCGGGGAGCCCGAGGCGGTGTCCTCCAGCAGGTTCTTGATCTGCGCCGGGGACAGGTCGGGGTGGGCGGCCCTGACCAGGGCGACGGCGCCGGAGACGAAGGCGGAGGCGGCGCTGGTGCCCCAGCCCTCGTAGTAGGAGCGGTCGGGGTCGGCGATGACCACGCCGACGCCCGGGGCGCTGACGGTGGCGTACCAGTTGCGGGTGGAGAAGGACGCCTTCTTGTTCTTGCGGTCGACGGCCGTGACGGCGATGACCCCGGGGTAGGCGGCCGGGTACGAGATGCGGTCCCCCTCCTTGCCGCCGTTGCCCGCGGAGGCGACGACGACGGCGCCCTTGCCGAGGGCGTACTGGACGGCCTCGTCCTCGGCGGCCTCGTGGTGCGCGGAGCTGCTGTCGTCGCCGAGCGAGAGGTTGATCACGTCGGCTCCGTGGTCGGCGGCCCAGCGGATGCCCTCGGCGAGGGCGCCGCCCTTGTTGTCGCGGGCCTTGTCCCGGCCGGGGTCGCCCTCTTCCAGGATCACCCGGACCGGGAGGATCTTCGCCTGGGGGGCGATGCCGAGGACTCCCTTGAGGCCGAGGGAGCCGTGGCCGTGACCGGCGATGATCCCGGCCATGGCGGTGCCGTGGCGGGCCCAGGCGCGGTCGCCGCGCTTGGCTCCGATGCCGACGAGGTCGACGCCCTCCAGGACCTGGCCGGCCAGGTCGGGGTGGGTCGGGTCCACCCCGGTGTCGAGGACGGCCACGGTGACCCCGTCGCCCCGGGTGGTGCCCCAGGCCTCTTCGGCGCGCAGGGCCGTCAGCCCCCACTGGCGGTCGCGGATGGCGTCGGCGGCGGCCGGCGGCGCGGCGGTGACGACGAACAGGGCTCCGAGGGCGAGGGCCGCCGGGAACAGGGCGCGGCGGGTCATCGGGAAGCCTCCGGGGTCGCCGTCGGGGCCGGCGAAGTCCGCGGGGCCGGTGACGCCTGCGGATCCCGTGCGGCCGGCGAGGTCCGCGGGTCCGGCCGGCCCGGCTTGGCCCGCGGGGCGGTCGCGAGGCTGCGCAGGGTGCCTTCCATCAGGTCGGCGACGGCCTTGGCCTCGTAGCCGAGGCCCGCCTTGGCCACGCGTCCCCTGGCGTCCTCGGCCATCTTGTCCTCGGCGGGGCTGGGGGCACCGAGGCGGCGGCCGTCGGCGAAGGCGGAGACGGTGTAGACGACGACCGGGGCCTCGGCGAGCACGGTGGCGATCCACGCGGCGCGGCGGTTGTCGGGGAACCCGTAGCCGGTCGGGGCGGGCAGCCGCCGGCTGCGCAGGGCGTCCATGGCGGCGGCCTCGGCCGGGGTGAAGACCATGCCGACGGTGACCAGGGAGCTGCGGGTGGCGTCGGTGTAGGTGGCGCGGAGCACGCGGGTGCACCCGGTCTCGGAGAACAGGGTCTGCCAGTCGGCGGCGAGCGCGTCGGAGCAGTCGGCGTCGGCGGCGGGCGTGATCCGGGTCCACGTGCGGTCGGCACCGCCCGGCCCGGCGCCCTGCCCGTCCAGGACGGGCGGGAACAGGGTGTCGACGGGGGTGCTGTGCCAGAGGGACGCGGCCTTGCGGTAGGCGGCGTCGGCGGACAGCGGCCGGTGCGCGGCCTGGTGGTCGGAGACGGCCTTGTAGCCGGCCGTACCGGTGAGACCGAGGCCGAGGAGGCCGCACAGGGCGGCGGCGAGGACCGTTCCCGGGCGCCGTCGTGGCGGCACAGAATCCCGGTCGGGCGCGGTCAGGACCCCGCCGTGCGGTGTGGACGTACTCATCCGGCGGCTCAGCCCCCCGTTCCCGTCGGCTGCCTGCCCCCACTTTACGCGCCCGTCAGCGCCTGAAACGTCGGCCGGGAAGGAGCGACGGCAAACACGTGCGAACTGTCGTCTCGACAACCGAAGAGGGCATCCGGCGCTGGAGACCGAGATGTGACCGCGGGACCCTCCCCGGCCTCTGACCTGGCCGGGCGTCCCGTGGCCCCATGAACCCCCTACCCACGAGTACACCCATCTGGCAGGCTGCCGCCCATGAACTCCCCCGCCGCCGACCGGGCCCGTTACGACCGGGCCACCGCCCATCTCGACGCTCCGCTCGCCCTCGTGGATCTGGACGCGTTCGACGCGAACGCCGACGACCTCGTGCGTCGCGCCGGCGGGAAGCCGGTCCGGGTGGCGAGCAAGTCCGTACGGTGCCGTGCGCTGCTCGAACGGGTCCTCGCGCGGCCCGGGTTCGCCGGGATCATGTCCTACACCCTCGCCGAGTCGATCTGGCTGGCCCGCTCGGGCTTCGAGGACGTGCTCCTCGCCTACCCGTCCGCCGACCGGGCCGGCTTCGCCGAGCTCGCCGCCGATCCGAAGCTGGCCGGCGCGGTCACCGTGATGGTCGACGACCCCGCGCAACTGGAGCTCGTGGACCGGGCCCGCGACGGCGGCGGCCAGGAGATCCGGGTCTGCCTGGAACTGGACACCGCCCTGCAGCTCTTCGGCGGCAGGGTGCGCGTCGGCGCCCGCCGCTCCCCGCTGCGCGAGCCCGCCCAGCTGGCCGAGCTGGCCCGCGCGGTGAGCGCCCGGCCGGGCTTCCGGGTGGTCGGGCTGATGGGCTACGAGGGCCACGTGGCCGGGGTCGGCGACGCGCTCGCGGGGCGTCCGCTGAGGTCGCGCGCCATCCGGCTGATGCAGGGCGCGGCCCGCAAGGAGCTGGCGGCCCGCCGGGCCGAGGCCGTACGGGCCGTGCGCGCGGTGGTCCCGGACCTGGAGTTCGTCAACGGCGGCGGCACCGGAAGCGTCCAGCAGACCGCCGCCGAGGACGCGGTCACGGAGATCGCCGCCGGGTCGGGGCTGTACGTACCGCGGCTGTTCGACAACTACACCTCGTTCAGCGGCCGCCCGGCGGCCCTCTTCGCCCAGCCGGTGGTCCGGCGGCCCGGGGTCGGGGTGGTCACGGTGCTCGGCGGCGGGTACCCGGCCTCCGGCGCGCCCGGCGCGGACCGGCTGCCGGTCCCGTACCTCCCCGAGGGCCTGCGCTACGACCCTCAGGAGGGGGCCGGCGAGGTGCAGACCCCGCTGCTCGGCAGCCCGGCCGACGATCTGCTGATCGGCGACCGGGTCTGGTTCCGGCACGCGAAGGCCGGTGAACTGTGCGAGCGCTTCGACACGTTGCACCTGGTCCAGGGCGACCGGGTGACGGCCACCGCCCCGACCTACCGGGGCGAGGGCCGCACCTTCCTCTAGGCCGTCTCTTTCGGATCTTGCCTGGCCCGCGCCGCCCGGCACCGCACCTCGCCGCACTGCCGGGGCACCCGAGTACGTCCAGTACGCGGAAGCCCCGGCAGCGCGGCGAGGCACGGCACCGGACGACGCGGGCCTGACCGGCAAGATCCGAAAGAGACGACCTAGGGCCCGCTGAAAGTCCGCCTAGAACACGGAGTCCGTCTGGTCCGGGATGACGCTGGCGTCACCCCGCAGGACGGGCCCCGGGGTGCCGTCGCGGCCGGTGAAGCCGGTGGTCGCGCACGGGTACGGCGCGGCCTTCTGCTTCTTGGGCTGGATGAACATCGGGTTCACGATCCACTTGCCGTCGCTGTTGTCGTAGGCGCGGCACATCAGCTCGTTCTTGTTGCGGTTCACGACCAGCCGCAGCACGGTCGCGTCCCGCAGGAACGAGATGTCGGTGTCGGAGTCGCCCGCCGCGAACACCTGGCGGCGGGCGGCCGGCTGGACCTTCTCCGCCGCGGCGCCGCGGACTCCGAAGATCTCCTTGTTGATCCAGCAGCGCTTGCCGTCGATGTACGTGATCATCGTGTCGGCGCCGTCCGCGACGGAGCCGCAGCCCTGCAGGCGGGAGGTGAACTTCCCGCCGTACGTGGTGGTGTTGCGGATGCCGATGACGTGCCCGGCGTCGATGCCCACGCCCTCGGCCCACACCTCGACGACCGGCTGCGGCGAGGCGGAGCTGATCCAGACGTCGAAGCCGGCCTTCTGCAGGCCGCTGATGAGCTCCTTCTGCTGGTCGTAGTAGCGCACCCAGCCGGTGGCGGTGGTGGTGCCGACCCGCTGCTGGGCGTCGACCGGGGCGGCCAGGTTCTCGGCCCGCGCGGCGGCCGTGAAGCCGCGGATCTCGCGGGCGGTCCAGCCCTGCATGAGCTGCGGCAGCCAGGCGTAGGCGGGCTCGAACGTACGGCGGTCCCAGCCGGCGAAGGCGGGGGCGGCCGCCCGGGTGGCGGCGGTGCCGTAGACGGCGTTGATCTCGTCGGCGCAGCCGGCGCCCTCGGGAGTGCCGGTGGGCAGCGGGGCGCCGGGCTTCGCGAGGGCGCCGCAGGCCTGGGCCAGGGCCTGGGCGGCGGCCGGGGTGAGGTACCGGCTGGTGCTGCTCCAGTCGCCCGCGGCGGGCTGGCGGATCTTGCCGTTGCGCAGCAGCCAGAACATCTGGGCGTCGCCCACGTCGTTCTTGACGACGGTGTTGTCCCAGTCGAAGACCGCGACGGGCTTGTTGCGGTTCGGCCGGTACGGGTTGCACGTCCCGTAGTCGTCGATGAGCTGCTGGAGCCGGGCCTGGTTGTCTGCGTACCAGGGGGCCCCGTCGGCCCTGAGCTGCGGGGTGGTGCAGTGGGCGCGGGCCGCCTGGGCGGCGGGTGCGGCGGCGACGAGGGTGCCGGCGGCTATCGCGACGGCGGCGCCGACGGCCTGGAGCCGCCGTACGGAACTGAATCGGGTCACTGAGGTGGGTTCTCCTGGTTCTTCCACAAGATCGTCGCGGACGGTGGAGCACGACAGCCGGGCGTCTTGCGACGCCCGGCTGTCGGGGAGGTGCGGTCCGGGTGACCCTCGGCGCCGGACGGCCGCGCGGCCTGCCGGTGCCTGCCGGGGGGTCTACAGGGGGGTGACGTACGCGCCGGAGATGCCGCCGTCGACCAGGAAGTCGGTGGCGTTGATGAAGGAGGAGTCGTCGCTCGCGAGGAAGGCGACGGCGGCGGCGATCTCGGTGGGCTCGGCGAACCGGCCCAGCGGGATGTGCACGATCCGGCGGGCGGCGCGCTCCGGGTCCTTCGCGAACAGCTCCTGCAGGAGCGGGGTGTTGACGGGCCCCGGGCAGAGCGCGTTGACGCGGATGCCCTCGCGGGCGAACTGCACGCCGAGCTCGCGGGACATGGCGAGCACGCCGCCCTTGGAGGCGGTGTAGGAGATCTGCGAGGTGGCGGCGCCCATCCGGGCCACGAAGGAGGCGGTGTTGATGATGGAGCCCCGGCCCTGGCGCTGCATGTAGGGCAGGGCGGCCTTGCAGCAGAGGTAGACGGAGGTGAGGTTGACGTCCTGGACCCGCTTCCAGGCCTCCAGGCCCGTGGTGAGGATCGAGTCGTCGTCCGGGGGCGAGATGCCGGCGTTGTTGAAGGCGATGTCCACGGAGCCGTAGGTGTCGAAGGCGGTCTTGAACAGGGCCTCGACCTCCTCCGGGCTGGTGACGTCGACCTTGACGAAGGTGCCGCCGACCTCCTCGGCGGCGGCCTTGCCCGCGGTCTCGTCGATGTCCCCGCAGACGACGTTGGCGCCTTCGGAGGCGAGCCGGCGGGCGGTGGCGAGGCCGATGCCGCTGCCGGCTCCGGTGATGACGGCGGTACGGCCGACCAGGCGGCGGCAGACGATCTCTTCGGTGGGCTCGATGCTCATGTTCTTCAGGCCTCCGTGCTGATGAAGACGTTCTTGGTCTCGGTGAAAGCGGTGAGGGAGTCGGGTCCGAGCTCGCGCCCGAGTCCGGACTGCTTGTAGCCGCCGAAGGGGGTCCAGTAGCGGACGCTGCTGTGGGAGTTGACCGACAGGTTGCCCGCGGCGACGGCGCGCGAGACGCGCAGCGCGCGGCCCACGTCGCGGGTCCACAGGGAGCCGGCGAGGCCGTAGTCGGTGGCGTTGGCCAGGCGTACGGCGTCCTCCTCGTCCTCGAAGGGCAGGACGACGGCGACCGGTCCGAAGACCTCCTCGGTGGCCACGGCGGCGGTGGGGTCGACGCCGGTGACGAGGGTCGGGGGGTACCAGAAGCCGGGGCCTTCGGGGGCGGTGCCCCGGACGACGTCGAGGTCATCGGTGACGTAGGACCGTACGCGGTCCAGTTGGACCCGCGAGATCAGCGGCCCCATCTGCGTGTTCTCGTCGTACGGGTCTCCGACGACCACCTTCTCGACGGCGGGGGCGAGCAGCTCCATGAACCGGTCGTACGCGGAGCGCTGTACGAGGATCCGCGTGCGGGCGCAGCAGTCCTGTCCGGTGTTGTCCAGGAAGGACATGGGGGCCGAGGCCGCCGCCGCCTCCAGGTCCGCGTCGGCGAAGACGATGTTGGGGTTCTTGCCGCCGAGTTCGAGGGTGAGGCGCTTCACCCGGTCGGCGCACTTGGCCATGATCCGCTTGCCGATCCGGGTGGAGCCGGTGAACACGATCTTGGCCACCCCCGGGTGCTCGACGAGGGCGTCGCCGGCGACCTCGCCCCGGCCGGGCAGCACCTGGAACAGGTGCTCGGGGAGTCCGGCCTCCAGGGCGAGCTCGGCGAGGCGCAGCGCGGTGAGCGGGGTGGTCTCGGCGGGTTTGAGGATGACCGCGTTGCCGGCGGCCAGCGCCGGGGCCAGGCCCCAGGCGGCGATCGGCATGGGGAAGTTCCACGGCGCGATCACGCCGATGACGCCGAGGGGTTCGAGGAACGTGACGTCGAGGCCTCCGGCGACGGGGATCTGGCGGCCGGAGAGCCGTTCCACTCCCCCGGCGGCGAAGTCGAGCACGTCACGGACGTTGCCGGCCTCCCAGCGGGCGTTGCCGATGGTGTGGCCCGCCTCCCGGACCTCCAGCAGCGCCAGCTCCTCGGTGTGCCCGTCGACGACGGCGGCGAAGCGGCGCAGCAGCCTGGCCCGGTCGGCGGGCGCGGCCGCCGCCCAGGCCCGCTGGGCGGCGGTGGCCCGTGCGACGGCGGCGTCGACGTCGTCCCGTGTGGCGGCCGGGACGACGGCGACGAGTTCCTCGGTGGCCGGATTCAAGACTTCCAGCGCATCGGACACGTGGTGGCCTTTCAGACGTTCGGGTGCGGTGGGTGCGGTGGGTCCGGTAATGCGGTGCGGCAGGGCTGCAGGGCGGCCGGTGCCGGGACGGCTCCGGCCCAAGACTCCCTAGAGGCGTTCGAAGGAGCGGCGCAGTTCCCAGTCGGTCACGGCGGAGTCGTACGCGTCCAGCTCGACGCGGGCCATGTTCCGGTAGTGGGCGACGACCTCGGTGCCGAAGGCGGCCTTGGCGATCTCGCTGTTCTCCCAGAGCTCGGCTGCCTCGCGCAAGGTGGTGGGGACGTGCGCGAAGTCGGCGGTGTAGGCGTTGCCGGCGCAGGGCTCGGGCAGCTCCAGGCGGTTCTCGATGCCGTAGATCCCGGCTGCGACCAGGCCGGCGACGGCGAGGTACGGGTTGACGTCGCCGCCGGGCAGCCGGTTCTCGAAGCGCATGGAGGGGCCGTGGCCGACCACCCGGAGCGCGCAGGTCCGGTTGTCCACGCCCCAGGCGACGGCGGTCGGCGCGAAGGATCCCGGCCGGAAACGCTTGTAGGAGTTGATGTTGGGAGCGTAAAGAAGGGAGAAGTCGCGCAGTGCGGCGAGCTGGCCGGCCAGGAAGTGGCGCATCACGGGTGACATACCGCTGTGGCCGTCCGCGTCCGGGCCCTCACCGGCCATCGCGCTGCGTCCGTCGGCATCGTTGAGCGAGAGGTGGATGTGACAGGAGTTGCCCTCGCGCTCGTCGAACTTGGCCATGAAGGTGAGCGAGACGCCCTCCTGGGCGGCGATCTCCTTGGCCCCCGTCTTGTAGACGGAGTGCTGGTCACAGGTGGTCAGCGCCTCGTCGTAGCGGAAGACGATCTCGTGCTGGCCGAGGTTGCACTCGCCCTTGGCCGACTCCACGACCAGGCCTGCGGCCTGCATCTCGTTGCGGATGCGGCGCAGCAGGGGTTCGACGCGACCGGTCCCGAGGAGGGAGTAGTCGGTGTTGTACTGGTTGGCGGGGGTCAGGCCGCGGTAGTCGGAGTTCCAGGCCTGCTCGTAGGTGTCGAGGAAGACCATGAACTCCAGCTCGGTGCCCACCATCGCGGTGTAGCCGTGTTCGCCGAGGCGTTCGAGCTGGCGGCGCAGGATCTGCCGGGGCGCGGCGACCACGGGCGAGCCGTCGTTCCAGGCGAGGTCGGCGAGGAGGAAGGCGCTGCCCGGGTTCCAGGGGATCCGGCGCAGGGTGGCGAGGTCGGGGTGCATGGCGAAGTCGCCGTAGCCCCGGTCCCAGGAGGACATCTCGTACCCGTCGACGGTGTTCATCTCCGTGTCGACGGCGAGGAGGTAGTTGCAGCCCTCGGTGCCGTGCTGGAGGACCTCGTCGAGGAAGAACTGTGCGGCGAACCGCTTGCCCTGGAGGCGCCCCTGCATGTCGGGGAAGCCCAGGACCACTGTGTCGATTTCACCGCTGGCGACGAGAGCACGGAGCTCCTCGGGCGAAAGCGGCGGCTTGCGGTCTACCACGGGATTCTCTCCTTCGGTGAGCCGAGAGGGCCTAAGGTATTGAATAGAACCATTGCTTGGGAAGGGGAGGAGCCCACATGACCGATACGGCGAGCGAAGGCGACGCGGTCGCCCGGCTCAATCCCGTACTGCGACAGGTGCGGGCGGGCAACGGTTTCGAGGAGGCGCTGGAGCAGATCCTCCAGGTGGTCCGGCTCGGACTGGTACCGGGCGGGGAACGACTGCCGCCGGAGCGCGAGTTGGCCGAGCGGATGGGGATCAGCCGGGTGACGCTCCGCGAGGTGCTGAAGGTACTCCAGGACCAGGGCCTGGTGGAGGCCCGGCGCGGACGGTACGGCGGAACGTTTGTGCTGTCCCGCCCCGACACGCCGGCCGGGGGCACCGAGGAGGAGCTGCGGCGCCGGGTCGCGGGCGTGGACATCGAGGACGTGCTGCGCTTCCGCGAGGTCCTGGAGGTGGGGGCGGCCGGCCTGTGCGCCTCCCAGGGGCTGTCGGAGCGGGACACCGACCGGCTGCTCGGCGCGCTGACCGCCACCCACGACGCCCCGCTGCCCGACTACCGCCGCCAGGACACCCTCTTCCACCTCACGCTGTGCGAACTCGCCGGATCCGCCACCCTGACGGCCCAGTACGCGGCGGTCCGGGCCACCGTGAACGACCTGCTGGACTGCATCCCGCTGCTGGTGCGCAACCTGGAGCACTCGCAGCAGCAGCACAGCACGCTGGTGGAGGCGGTGCTGGAGCGGGACCCGGAGGCGGCGCGCGAGGTGATGCGCGAGCACTGCTGCGGCACGGCGGCGCTGCTGCGGGGCTTCCTGACCTGATCCGAACCGATCCAGATCGATCCGGACCGATCCGGCCGATCCGGACCGAGAGGCATTCGTAACCCCTGTTTAACGCAGGGGTCTTGCGCCCGCCACGCCCGAGCGGCAAAGGTACGCCCCACAACCATTGCCCTAGGCAGGAGCGCACATGGCCGACGACACCGGCGCACGGCTGGCAGCCGTGCCCGAACCCACCCAGTCGCCCGAGAACGGCACCGACGGTTACCTGGAGCGCCGCACCCTGCGCCGCGGCAGCGCCGGCTGGCTGCTGCTGACCGGTCTCGGCGTCGCGTACGTGGTCTCCGGCGATTTCTCCGGCTGGAACATCGGCCTCGCCCAGGGCGGTTTCGGCGGCCTCGCCATCGCCACCGTCCTGATGGGCGTGATGTACGCCTGCCTCGTCTACTCCCTCGCCGAACTGTCGGCGATCCTGCCCACCGCCGGCGGCGGCTACGGGTTCGCCCGCCGGGCGCTCGGCACCTGGGGCGGCTTCCTCACCGGCACCGCGATCCTCATCGAGTACATCCTCGCCCCGGCCGCCATCGCCATCTTCATCGGCGACTACGTGGAGTCCCTCAACCTCTTCGGCCTCACCTCGGGCTGGCCGGTCTACCTCGCCTGCTTCGTCGTCTTCATCGGCATCCACCTGTGGGGCGTGGGCGAGGCCCTGAGCTTCTCGCTCGTCGTCACCGCCATCGCCGTGATCGCACTGGTCGTCTTCGCCGTCGGCGCGTTCACCCAGTTCGACCCCTCCAACCTCGACAACATCGCGGTCGACACCACCGCCGCCGGCGCGAGCTCCTGGCTGCCGCTGGGCATCCTCGGGATCTGGGCCGCCTTCCCCTTCGGCATGTGGTTCTTCCTCGGCGTCGAGGGCGTGCCGCTGGCCGCCGAGGAGGCCAAGGACCCGGTCCGCTCCGTACCGCGCGCCCTGTCGATCTCCATGGGCATCCTGGTGCTGCTCGCCCTGGTCACCTTCCTCGCCTCGACCGGTGCGCGCGGCGCCGACGCCCTCAAGGACGCGGGCAACCCGCTGGTCGTCGCCCTGGAGGGCGACCCCGGCCTCTCCTGGCTGAAGACCTTCGTCAACTACGCGGGCCTGGCCGGCCTGGTGGCCTCCTTCTTCTCCCTCATCTACGCCGGCTCCCGCCAGCTGTTCGCCCTCTCCCGGGCGGGCTACCTGCCCCGCTTCCTCTCCCTGACCTCGAAGCGCAAGGCCCCGTACCTGGGCCTGCTCATCCCCGGCGCCATCGGCTTCGCCCTGGCCGCCGCCACCGGCAACGGCCCGCGCATGCTGAACATGGCGGTCTTCGGCGCGACCATCTCGTACGCCCTCATGGCCCTCTCCCACATCGTGCTCCGGCGCCGCGAGCCCGGCCTGGAGCGCCCGTACCGCACCCCGGGAGGCATCGCGACCTCCACGGTGGCCTTCGTCCTCGCACTCTCCGCCCTGGTCGCCACCTTCCTGGTGGACAAGGACGCGGCATTCATCGCCCTGGCCGTGTACGCCGTCGCCCTCGCCTACTTCGCGTTCTACAGTCGGCACCGCCTGGTCGCCTCCGCGCCGGAGGAGGAGTTCGCGGCGCTGGCGGAAGCCGAGGCCGAGCTCTCCCGCGACTGATCCCCGCCCGCCGTCCTCCGGAGGTATCCCCCGTGCCCAGGCCGCTCATCGGCATCACCACCTACGTCGAGCAATCCACCCGCTACGGGGTGTGGGACGTCCCGACCGCCCTCATCCCCACCGGGTACTACGAGCTCGTCCAGGCCTCGGGCGGCACCGCCGTCCTGCTCCCGCCGGACGAACCGGAGGCGGCGGCGGAGGTGCTCCGCCGGCTGGACGGCCTGGTCGTCGCGGGCGGCCCGGACGTGAACCCGGTCCGGTACGGCGCCCCGCGGGATCCCCGTACCGGACCCGCGGCCGCCCAGCGCGACGCGTGGGAGCTCTCCCTGATCTCCGCCGCGCTGGCCTCCGGCACCCCCCTGCTCGGCATCTGCCGCGGCATGCAGGCGCTGAACGTGGCCCTGGGCGGCACCCTGATCCAGCACATCGACGGCCACGTGGCGAGCCCGGGCGTGGTCTCCTGGCATCCGGTCCGCCCGGTCCCCGGCACGCTGTACGCGGCGCTGGTCCCGGAGGAGTCAGAAGTCCCGACCTACCACCACCAGGCCGTCGACCGCCTGGGCCGGGGCCTGATCGCCTCCTCCCACACCGCCGACGGCACGGTGGAGTCCATCGAACTCCCCGCCCCCGCCCCCTGGACCCTGGGCGTCCAATGGCACCCGGAACTGCACAAGGACACCCGCGTCATGTCAGCCCTGATCACAGCGGCATCCACCCCGCCCCACCTCTGACCCCGAACAGCCGTCCGCCGCCCGAGGACCGGGGCCTTTCAGCCGTCCGGCGCCCGAGGACCAGGGCCTTTCAGCCGTCCGGCGTTTGAGGACCGGGGTCTGGGGCGGAGCCCCGAGGGGTCCGGGCGCAGCCCGGCACCCCTCCAGCCCGTCCGGCGCTTGAGGACCGGGTCAGGGCCGAG
>NZ_JBWJVM010000019.1:0-109292 GCF_056428985.1 Streptomyces sp. CA189
GAGAGGGAGAGGGAGAGGGAGAGGGAGAGGGAGAGGGAGAGGGAGAGGGAGAGGGAGAAGCGGACACCGACACCGAAGCGGTCGGGGCTGGGAGGCCCGAGGCCACGGCGGCAGTGCTGCCGAGTAAGGCGGGCGTGATGCTGAGGGCGAGTGCGGTCAACCATCTGGATCTCAACAAACTTACTTTCTGAGCGGGGCAATGACGCAGCGTAACCATGCGTAATGGTGCGTCAGTTCGACGAGGAGGCAGACTATGCAGCGGTTTGAAAGATCGTCAACGGAGATGAAAAGAGCCCTAATGGCCACGAACAGGACGCGGGCCAGTGCGGCGACCGTGCTTGCGCTGCTGCTGTCGGGTGCGGCGGGCAGTGCCTTAGCGGCGTCGGCCGAGAATCCGCCCCGGCCGCTGCCGAGCGGTACGGAGCTGCCGGTCCGGCCGGGAGACCGGATCACGATCTCGACGGATGCCGCGGTCGACTCAGACACCAGAAACGGCGTCAGGGTGATCTCCGGCGCCTTCGAGGCGGAGGGCACGCTGCGGATGGAGGACCGCCTCGTCACCGCGGTCATGACGGTCTCCTGTACGGCCGCCCCCGGCTCCTACGAAGTGCGCTTCGGCTCACCCATCGGGGAGGAGAATCCGTCCAAGATCGACCGGCTGTGGGCGAGCATCCGGGTGGAGCCGGCCGGTGAAGCGGAGCGAGCGGAGTGCGCACGCCGGGTGTCTGAACTGCCGCCGGAGCCACAGGAAGAACACTGGAGTGCCGACGCGCCGTGGCCGCAGACACCCTGGCACGTGCGCACCGTGCGGGCGGGAGAGCGGATCACGGCCACCGACAACGCGCACATGGCCGGAGACGGTGAGGTCAAGCTGACCTCCCCGGCGTTCACTCAGCCGGTGCTGATGCGCGGAACCAAGACGATCGACGCCACCGCCCGGATCCGGTGCGATACGGAGCCAGGGCTCTACGCCGTGCAATGGCATGAGCCGGGGAAGCCGGTGAAGACCTGGGCCCGGTACCAGGTGACCGCAGCCGCGCCGGACTGCCAGGACCCGGCCCCGCCGCAGGCGAGCGCCGCCAGGCCATCGGCGCGGCCCTGGCTGCTCGGCGGCGCCATCGCTCTGGTCGCCGCTGGCGCGGGTGCGTACGCCCTGGTCCGGCATCGCCGTGGCACATCCCGCTGACCCCGTGACGGACGAGTGCGCGACACCGGGAACGCTCCGGCCGCGCATGTCCCCCCTCGGCCTGGGGCGGAAGGAGGTCGCAGCGCTCTGCGGGGTGAGGCTGCGGATCTGCCGGCATTCTGCCCGGCGGGCCATGTCTGAAAAATCCTTCGATGTGTTCTGAATCACTCCCTTTTGGTGGTGCGGCCATGCTGATCCTCAAGTGAACCTCAGAGATCCATTTGAGGCTTGCTGGTCCGCTGTTTCCTGTGTGAGGGTCTTCGTGGGGCCGCTGTCGACCAACAGTGGCTCCTTTGCGGGGGGTTGGGAGCCTGGGGGAAGTGTCACTTCCTGTACCAGGCGTTGTTTGCCTCCCTTTCTTTTATGTTTCGTCACGCAGGATCAATTTGTTGGGGGAAGCGGAATGAATAACACCACTCGGCGGGGGTTTGTCGGGCTCATGGGTGCGACGATCGGAGCGATGACTCTGGCGGTCCTTCCCGCTCAGGCGACGGCAGCAGAGGCGCCGCTCCCCTCCACGCCGCAGGCTTACGTCGCGTGGCTGGAGTCGGATCCTGGTGCGGCCGAGACGATCGCGCAGTTCAAGGCGCTGTCCAAGGAAAAGCAGCAGAAGTTCCTGGGGTACCTCAACAAGCCGGATCACTTCCAGGCGTTCATGGACGTGGCGAAGAGCCCCACCGCCAAGCAGAGCGTGCTGGCCGGCGGTGACATCGTGATCAACAAGGAGGAGTCGAACTCTTCGGATTCCCCGGCGATGTCTCCGATGGCGGCGTCCCGTGACATGAGCAACTGGCACAGCGTTTCCGACACGATTATGGGCGTCAAGGTCACGACCGTGAAGCTCGGTGTCAATTACCGTGTCTCCGGCAGCAGGGTCACGGTTGTCCACAATGGCTGGGCCAGCCACACCAACTGGGTGCCCGCCCTGTCGTTCGACAAGGAACCGATCAAGAACTGGATTTCTGCCGACCCGGGAAACAACGCGCACTCAGAAACCGTGTGGACCGGGAAGTTCGCGATGTACGGCACCTGGTCCTGCCGTCACCGCATGTGGGCCGACCAGGACGGTTTCAAGGGCGGTTACCTCAAGAGGGTGTAGTCCACCTGGAGCGGCGGTCCTGACCATGCCGCCGCCTGGTAGGTCCTGAGCCGACCAGGCCGTAGTCCGGCAGGCGCGGTATCGCCTGCCTGCCCCCGTGAGAGTGAGTGCAGCCCTGCGGGGGCGGGCAGGTCCGCGGCTGCCGCTTTTTTCGTTCGTCAGCCGTCGAGTTGCAGGGCCGCGTGACTCCGCTGCAGCTGGTGGATCCCCTCGGATCTTCCCCCGGATCGGCCCGTCCTCCCTGATCTCCGCGGCGGACCGCCGCGTCGTCCGCCGGAGCAGCCACCTGGCCGGCGGCGACCGGGTATGACCTGGAGGTTCCCTCACTCCCCTCCATGGGGTATCGTTTTTCGATAACATCGATAAGCGATAATGGAGGTTGGCCGTGATGAGTGAGGACCAGAAGCTCCTTGAACCGCTCTCCTCGGTGGTATCGGGCGTTCTCCGCCTGTTGATCGGCCTCCTCGCGATCAGCTTCATCCTGAGCCTTTTCAACAACGACGTCCCGCTCTGGAGCGGCGCCGACAACTGCGTGACCGCAGACTGGATCTCCGGCAGCTCAAGTGCAGCCGACGCCATGTTCGGCGCCCGAGAAGGGGCGCACGTCAGCGCGCTCCCGCAGTACTGCGCCGAACACCCCAGCGACTACCAGCGTCTCCTCGGAGTGCTCGCAGGCGTACCGACCCTCGGTCTGCTGATCGGTGGGCTCATCCTGCTCAACCGCCTTCTTCGGTCGGCAGCCCGAGACGGGGTCTACACCCTGCAGGCTGCCACCAGGCTGCGACTGCTCGGCTGGTGGCTGCTCATCGGCAGCCTGCTCGCGGAAGTCATCGAAGCCGGCGCCCGCGCAGCCATGCTGGCCACACTCGCCAACGACGTCACGTTCTCAGCCGAGGCAGTGCTGCACACATCGAGATTCCCCTACCTGGCGATCCTGGCTGCCCTGGGGGTGCTCACGTTCGCACGGATTACGCGTGTCGGCGCCATCATGCGCGAGGACCTCGAAGGGACCGTCTGATGTCCGCCGAGGGAAACGAGACCCACGACATCCACGTGCATCTCGACCGTCTCCTTGCAGAGCGGGGCATGACGCTGGCGGAGCTCGCCGTTCGCGTGGGCGTGACCAACGTCAATCTGTCCATCCTCAAGAACGGCCGCGCGAAAGCAATCCGCTTCACGACCCTCACGAGTATCTGCCGGGTGCTGGACTGCCAACCGGGCGACCTGCTGAGCTACCGCGTGGTTCGCGGCGGTGCCGAGCCTGGATAGAACCGGCGTCGAGCCGCACGAGACCATCCGTTTTGTAAGAGACAACCAGGGGCCTGCCGCCCCCACCCGCAGACAATCAGGGAGATACAGATGATCGGAATGATGGACACCGGAATGAAGATCATGGCGGTGATCACTGTCGTAGTGGTGATCGGCCTGGCTGTCGCCGCCACCAGGTGGCTCAAGCGACGCTGAGACCGGCCACGCGCCGCAGACCGGCCAGGACGGCAAACTCTCCTCAGAGATCGGCCCCCAGCTTCCTGATCTGCGGCCTCGGGCCGGTGCTCCGGTACATCCGCACCGCACGCTCACGCAACTCCAGCGGGTACTTTCAAGACCACGGAGATATGGCTTATCCACCGCTGTCAACAGGGGCGGTGGGCTTGTGGCGGTTGGGGTGGTCCACTCGGGTTCGAGGGTGTAGAGGCCCCGGCCGGTGCGGCGGAGGATTCCTTCGCGGACCCAGCGTCCCAGTTCTGCGCGTAGTCCTTGGGCGTCGTCCAGTCCGATACCGCGGGCGATCTCACAGGCACGCTGGGTGCGGCGGGGATCAGTCCGCAGGAGTTGCAGCGTGCGGTCACGGCGTCCGTCGGGGCCGGGGCCGGCGGAGGAGTGCACGGTGACACTGATGCTGGCAATTCTGGATGCGCCGAGGACTTGTGCCTGGTGGGGCGGTGCGGCGTAGCGGGAGATGGGGCATTTGACGCGGCGCGGGTTGACGCGGGTCCGGCGGGGTGGGAGCAGATCGTGCAGCAGGGCCGATGTGATTCGTCCCGGTCCGGTTTCGGGCAGTACGTCGGCGGCGGCGATGAGCTGGTCTTTTGCGGTCTCCAGGGCGACGGTGAAGGAGGCGCGGTCCGGGTCGGTGCCGGGGAGTGTCTCGACGGCCTCGGCCATCGCCCGGCGCAGTGCCTGGTAGACGGTCAGGTGCGCCCAGAGTTCCTGCTGGATCCCGGTCGCGTCCTGGGATCGCAGCACCAGGCCGTGCTGCAGGGTGTGCCGAAGCGAGTAGAACGCTGACTCGATCTCCCATCGCTCGTGGTAGAGCTCCACCAGCTCTGCGGCGGGGTAGCGACGGTGATCGGTCAGCGTCGTGGCCAGCCGGTAGTGTCCTTCCAGCCGCAGCCCTTTGGCTGTCGTCACCGCAATGTGTGCATCGATGATCCTCAGCCGCGTCCCGTTGATCCGTGTCAGAAACGACCCGTCCGGCAGAAGCGCCCAACGTGCGGGTGTCCGGGTTCCCTTGAGGCGTACCAGCAGCTGTGCCCCGGTGGCAGCGGCCTTCGCGAGGAAGTCGTCGGAGTCGAAGCCCCGGTCGTTGAGCAGCAGCATTGTGTCGTCCAGCAGTGGTAGCAGCTGCTCGGCGTAACCGGTCTCCTTCTCGGGCGTCGGTCCGAAGACCGCGCCGAGGAGAGCCCGGGTCCCTGTCTCGCACAGCACCATGATCTTCAGCATCGGATATCCGTCCGTGCCGTAACGGTGCCTGTGTTTGCCCAACCAGGCGCAGACTCGCGGCCGGTCGGGAGCCTTGGTGGAGCTGCAGCCGTCGAAGGCGACTGTGCGCCAGCACCTGTAACGCACCCCTGGTGTGCTCGGCTGTGCCACGGGACCGGCCAGTGTCTCGAAGAGCAGCCGCAGTGGCGCGGCGCCCAGCCGCCGGCGCACCTCCCGCAGCGCCTTCTCCGACGGGCGCAGCGGAAGGAGCCCGCGCAGCCCGCAGGTGAGTTTGTCCCATACCCGCAGGTAGCCCAGCTGCGGGAAGAGAACCAGTGCCAGCACGAAGTAGACGCCGACCCTCGACGGCAGCAGCCTCAGCCTCCGCTGGGTGCCGCCAGTACGTTCCAGCACGTCATCGACCAGTTCGAAGGGCAAGTGCCGGGTCAGCTCGCCCAGATGCCCCGGAGCGAAGACCCCGTTGGCGACGGTGATGGACGACGTGAGCGTGACGGTGGAACACTGAACGGGCAACGGGGCTCCTTCAGGCGGGAAGACCTTGGTCGGCTTCCTCGCTCTATCAGGAGTCCCGTTGCCGGAGCAATGCTCAAGACCTGTGGATCGGCCTCGGGTTGGCACGCGAAGGGCGTACCTTCCCGAATGATCCTGTGATGGTCATCGAGTAGGCCGACGTTCGCTGCGTCGGTCGGGAAGGCACGCCCGTGCTCACGGTAGTCAACGAAGACGGAACGACGCCACACGGCTCCCTGATTGACGAGATCGTCCGCGAGGGCGCGAGGCGGATGCTGGCCGCCGCCCTGGAAGCAGAAGTCAACGCCTACATATCCGAGTTGGTCGATCAGCGAGACCATTCCGGCCGCCGTCTGGTCGTGCGCAACGGCTTCCACCAGCCGCGGAAGGTGACGACATCGGCCGGGGCGATCGAGGTGAAGGCCCCGCGGGTCAACGACAAGCGCGTCGACGAGGCCACCGGCGAACGCAAGCGGTTCTCCTCGGCGATCCTGCCGCCCTGGGCTCGTAAATCCCCGAAGATCAGCGAGGTGCTGCCGCTGCTGTATCTGCACGGCCTGTCAACTGGTGACTTCGTGCCCGCGCTGGAGCAGTTCCTCGGCTCCTCTGCCGGCCTGTCGCCCGCGACGATCACGCGGCTGACCGCGCGGTGGCAGGCCGACCACAAGTCGTTCATGGACCGCGATCTGTCCGCCACGGACTACGTCTACGTCTGGGCCGATGGCGTTCACCTGCGCATACGCCTGGAAGAGGCGAAGGCCGCCGTCCTGGTCATGGTCGGCGTGCGGGCCGACGGCACCAAGGAACTGATCGCGATGACCGACGGCTACCGCGAGTCGTCCGAGGCGTGGGCCGGACTACTGCGGGACTATGCCCGCCGGGGCATGCGGGCCCCCGTCCTGGCCGTCGGCGACGGGGCGCTCGGCTTCTGGAACGCGTTGAACGAGGTGTTCCCCGAGACCCGCCACCAGCGGTGCTGGGTGCACAAGACCGCGAACGTCCTCGACGCGCTCCCGAAGTCGGCCCAGCCCGCCGCCAAACGCGCGATCCAGGAGATCTACAACGCCGAGGACAAGGAGCGTGCGGCCAAGGCCGTCGCCGCGTTCGCCAAGCAGTACGGGGCGAAATACCCCAAGGTCGTCAAGCGGATCACCGACGACGAGGAAGAACTCCTGGCGTTCTTCGACTTCCCCGCCGAGCACTGGATCCACCTGCGGACCACGAACCCGATCGAGTCGACCTTCGCCACCGTCCGGCTACGCACCAAGGTCACCAAGGGCGCCGGCAGCCGGGCCGCCGCCCTGGCCATGGTCTTCAAGCTCATCGAGTCAGCCCAGGAACGCTGGCGGGCCGTGAACGCACCCCACCTCGTCGCCCTGGTCCGGGCCGGCGCCCGCTTCGAACGCGGCCACCTCGTCGAACGCCCCGAGGCGGTAGCGGCGTGAACCGGCCCACCGTTGGCATGTTGCATCACGTCGAGTTGTGGGTGCCGGACCTCGACCGCGCGGTCGCCTCTCTCGGCTGGCTCCTGGAGGCGCTGGGCCACACCCTTTTCCAGAGCTGGAACAGCGGACGCAGCTGGCGGCTCGGGCCGACCTATCTGGTCGTGGAGCAGTCCCCGGCCCTCACCGCCGACCGGCACGACCGCTGCCGGCCAGGGCTGAACCACCTGGCCTTTCACGTCGAAGACGACACCGCGGTCGACCAGCTGGCCACCGACGCGGCCCGGCACGGCTGGCATCTGCTGTTCCCCGACCGGCATCCGCACGCCGGCGGCGCGCAGCACTACGCCGCCTACCTGGAAAACGACGACGGCTTCGAGGTCGAACTCGTCGCAATCAACCCATCACAACGAAACTGAGATCAACCGATCCACAGGTCTTGACGATTACTCCCGTTGGTGACCGGCACTTCTCCCGAATACCCCCGCCCTGTTGACAGCGGCGGACAAGCCATAACTCCGTGGTCTTGGGGTATTTCCTCGGGGCAGGCATCGTCTGGGCTCCTCTCATGAGACCCATCTGACCCTCTGTCACCCATCCCCGCATCTCGGGGGAACCTCACCCGTCGCGGTACGACGATTGTGTTGAACAAGGCAAATCCTGGCCGGGCCCGTGTCGTCTTGGCCGATGGGACGTTTCGCTCATTGAGGCTCATTGTGAGCCCCCGATCGCGCGGCCGCCGGCTCGGCCGCCGCTGACGCCGCGGCCGAAGGTGCTGCGGTGGGCTCCCCCGGTGTTTACTCGGGCAACCTCGGACAATACCCGGTCCACGTTCCGATCAACATCTGCGGCAACACGGC
The DNA here is from genome assembly GCF_056428985.1 of Streptomyces sp. CA189. Classification (NCBI taxonomy): domain Bacteria; kingdom Bacillati; phylum Actinomycetota; class Actinomycetes; order Kitasatosporales; family Streptomycetaceae; genus Streptomyces; species Streptomyces sp. CA189. The sequence continues at coordinate 7,822 of NZ_JBWJVM010000019.1, forward strand.
GAACCTCATCGGCGCTCTGAACCCTGCGTTCGGCACCCTCTGTGTCAACGGCTGACTGAGGTCGTCGCTCTCTCTGTGGCGCCACTGGCATCAGCCGGTGGCGCCACAGTCGTATGTCCGGAAGTCCGCGAACGAAGGAATCCACAACCGAGGCCGGATGGTTACTCAGTAGCCATACGAGAGCCGGGCCGTCACCAGGGGGCAATATGACCCATGAGTAAATTATTGGTCGTCGGTACGGGGCTTCGTGCGCCCATTTCTGTGCCGTCGCGAGGTCGGGGACGGTGCCGCCGTGACGTACGAGAACCGGTCCCACTCTTGCGGGATGCGCGGCTCGTCGGGCTTTGAGATGGCTGCCGCCGAGGCCGGAGACCTTCCCCCTGCACGTCTGCGACGGCGTACGACACCTGTGGCACTCCCACATGTGTGCGCGTGTGTGCTGTGGCAGGCGGCCGGGCAGCCGGTCGTCGTGGGCCGGAACATGGGCTGGAAGCAGAGCCTGGACACCAACCTGTGGGTGCTATCCAGCGGGGCGGAGCGGGCGGGCACGGGAGCGGACGACCCGCTGCCGCTGCGGTGGAGCCCGTTACGGCAGGGCGGTGGCCATCGCGTACGACTCCGCCACCACGGACGGGATCAACGAGGCGGGTCTTGGCGCGCATCTGCCGTGGCTGGCCGAATCGGACTATGGGGAGCGCGACCCGCGCCTGCCGGCCGTGAGCGCCGCAATGTGGACGCAGTACCTCCTGGATCGCTTCCCCACCGTCGCCGAGGCGGTCGACGCGCTGGAGGCCGAACTTTTCCAGGTGCGCCCACAGGGGGACGCCCACGCGGGCACGTGGAGCACGGTGCACCTGGCGCTTGACCACGCCACGGAGACTCGGCGGTCGTCGAGTGCCGGCAACCTGCTCGCGACGTCACCGGCCGGTACGAGCCCCGTGAACCGTTCACCTTCGCCCTCGCGGGGGCGTGAGGCGGCTTACGCTTCCAGCTCGCGAAGCCGTGGCCTGGCGTCCGGGAGGGGCGGTCAGGGCACGAGGCTGTCGAGGTCGATGTCGAGGGGGATGGGGACGGAGACCTTCAACCGGTTGCGGTGGATGCCGGTGGCCACGTAGGTGCTGGTCATGGTGTCGAGTTCGTAGGTGTGGACGGTGGGGGCGCCGATCTCGTCCTCGACGCGCCAGAAGTGGGGGATCCTGGCCTGTGCGTACTTGAAGGGCTTCAGGGAACGGTCGCGGTCCGCCGACTCCTCTGAGACGACCTCGATGACCAGGGCGACGTCTTCGGGCGCGTACCACGTTCGGTCGGGGTCGTACGGGGCGGTCGTGACCAGGATGTCCGGCTCGGGGCGGCTCTTCTTGTCGAGCCTGACTGTCATCTCACGCTCGGCGTCGAACCCGACGGGGGCGGCCTGGCGCAGGGCGAAGGTCAGGTTCTCCACCAGCCGGGCGTGCCAGGACCGCTGCGGCGACATCATGAAGATCAGGGCCCCGTCGATGAGTTCGGTGTGCCGCGGTGCCTGGGCGAGGAGGTCGAGGTCATCGGCTTCCCAGCCGCTGATCCTGGGCGGGATCATCCAGTCGGGGAGTTCGGCGGTCACGGCTTCCTCCAGGCGCCTCGAAGAGGTCAGGGGCCCTCATCCCGGATCGCGGACACGGGCTCAACGCTGGTGTCAGCATAGTCGAGCGACCGGACCTCTCACTCGGCCCGTGTGGATCCGAGGAGCCGGAGGCCGGTGATCATCTCGGTGTGGATCTGGATGACGTGGTCCATGGACGAGCTGCTTCGGAGGCGTGGTGCACGTCAACTTGAGCGCCGGGTCGAGGTCGGCCGACACCAGGCTTGCGATGTCGTCGAGGTCGCAGTGGAAGCCCCCCGTCCTTGTCCTCACAGGTCAGGGGGCCCCGCAAGTGGTGCCCTGGCGTACGGCGGTGCCGCGGCTGCTTCCCGGGTTCCGCCGAGCCGTGCGGAGCGTTAACTGGTGCTGGACGCGGCCTGCCACGTGCGGGCCGCCCGCTCCCTCGACCGGCTCGCTCGGGACCTGGTCGACAGCTCGGAGTTCACCCGGATCGCCCTGGACGCGGACGCCTGGCCCTACAGCCGGCCGACCTCACCGGCGATGCCTGGGACACGGTGGACGAGCGGCTGCGTTTCCTCGTGGCGAAGGTCCGGCATAGGCCGGACATGAACCTCAGCTGACCCGCTCCACCCTCTGTACGGAAGGGCCCGCACTGGCCGTGCGGGCCCTTCCGTGTCATTCCCTACTTTGCAGAAGCACGCGCCCTAGTGGGGCGTGTCCCGGCTCCCTGGTGGGAGATGAGTGGGAGACAAGTGGGAGATGATCATGGCGTGGTGCTGCAATCAGGCGCTAGGAAATGCTAGATAGCGCTACCTGTGCGGCCCTGGATCAGCCGCCGGATTCGCCCGCGTGCGGGCTCAGCACACCGGCTCCCACCAGCACGAACAGCAGGATGCCGAGCAGAATCCGGTAGATCACGAAGGGCATGAAGCTCTTGCTGGAGATGAACTTCATGAACCAGGCGATGACCGCGTAGCCGACGAGGAAGGCGACGACCGTGGCGAAGATCGTCTGACTCCAGGCGATGTGGCCCGGGTTCTCCACCACGTCCATGATCTCGAACAGGCCCGAGGCCAGCACGGCCGGGATGGCGAGGAGGAAGGAGTAGCGGGCCGCGGCCTCGCGGGTGAAGCCCAGCAGCAGACCGCCGGAGAGCGTCGCACCCGACCGGGACACACCCGGGATCAGGGCCAACGCCTGGCAGAGACCGAAGATGAGGCCGTCCTTGACGCCCAGTTCCTTCAGGGTCTTGCGCTCGCGGATGGCGCGGTGCCGGCCGCCCTCCTCGTCGCGCGCGGCCAGCCGGTCGGCGATGCCGAGCACGATGCCCATCACGATGAGGGTGGTGGCGATCAGCCGCAGGTCACGGAACGGGCCTTCGATCTGGTCCTTGAAGGCGAGGCCGAGCACGCCGATCGGGATCGAGCCGACGATCACCAGCCAGCCCATCTTGGCTTCCTGCTCGGAGCGCAGCGCCTTCGTGTACAGCGAGCGGGACCAGGTGGAGATGATCTTCGCGATGTCCTTGCGGAAGTAGATCAGCACGGCGGCCTCGGTGCCGATCTGCGTGATGGCGGTGAAGGCCGCTCCCGGATCGTGCCAGCCGGCGAACGCCGCGGTCAGCCGCAGATGGGCGCTGGAGGAGATCGGGAGGAACTCCGTAAGCCCCTGGACGAGACCGAGGATTAGGGATTCGAACCAGCTCATGTCGGGGTGCGCTCGTCCTTGTGATCGTCGGGCAGTTCGCGTCCGATGCTAGGGCCCGTGAGGTGCGGCCGTGACCACCGGGGGGTGTACGGCCGTCAGTTCCCGCGCCGGCACGGTTCGCTCGGGCCTGCGGACGGGCGCCAGCCGGTGCCGCTTGCGCCAGGCGACGACCGCCGCACCCACCGCGGAGACGGCGATGAAGCCGAACGAGGCGAGGAACGCGGGGGAGGTCGGGGAGGAGGCGCTGGCCCCCGCGATCACGTACGCGGCGGTGTTCGGGACCACGCCGATCGCGGTGGCGAGGAGGAAGGGGAGCCAGCCGCAGCGGGACAGCGCGGCGGCGTAGTTGGCCACCGCGAAGGGCAGACCGGGGAAGATCCGGACCGCCAGCATCGAGCGGAAGCCGTGCCGGGCCAACTGGTCGTCGGCCGCCTGCAGCCAGCGGCCGCGGATCAGCGGACGCAGGGCGTCGCGGCCCATCATCCGGCCGAGGCCGAAGGCGATCCCCGCGCCGATGACCGAGCCGGCGACCGCCGCGACCAGGCCGAACTGGGAGCCGAAGAGGGCCCCGGAGGCCAGGTTCAGCAGGGGGCGGGGCACCAGGGCGGCCGTGCACACCCCGTACGCCGCGGCGAAGAGCAGGACCGCGGTGCCCACCGGGAGCCCCGGGGGCCAGCCCTCCGCGAGCAGACGCTGGGGCTCGTACACCACGACGCAGACGCCGGCCGCGAGGAGCAGCACGACGAGCAGCGAGAGCCGGGTCCACGGCGCGAGGAGGAGGGACATTCCGGGAGACTAACCGACCATCCTGACCGAGCGCCGTAATCTGGGCCTCATGCAGTCGAACGACCGGCGGCCTCCGCCGGTTCCGCACAGCGCCCTCGCCGAGCTGTTGGTGGCGCGGCTCACGGAGTCCTACGGCGCCGCGGCCGACGTGGGGCGGGCCGGGCCCATGGCCGCGTACATGAAGGACGTGTCGCCCTTCCTCGGGATCCCCACCCCGCTGCGCCGCGAGCTGTCGAGGGCCGTGACCAAGAACACCCCGAAACCGTCCGAAACGGACTGCGCGGCGCTCGCGCTGCGCTGCTGGGAGCTTCCGGAGCGTGAGTACCGGTACTTCGCCGTCGACTACCTGCGCCGACACGTCTCCCGCTGTTCCTCCGGCTTCCTGCCCGTGGTCCGGCACCTGATCGCGACCGTCCCCTGGTGGGACACCGTCGACCTGCTCGCCGCGCACACGGTCGGCCCGCTCGTGGCGGCGGACCCGGTGCTCGCCGCCGTCATGGACGAGTGGATCGAGGACGAGGACCTGTGGGTGGCCCGCACCGCCCTGCTCCACCAGCTCCGCTTCAAGTCCGCGACCGACACCGACCGGCTCTTCGCGTACTGCCGCCGCCGGAGCGGCCACCCCGACTTCTTCGTCCGCAAGGCCATCGGCTGGTGCCTGCGCGAGTACGCCAAGACGGACCCCGCCGCCGTACGCGCCTTCGTCACCGCCGAGCGGGAGTCGCTGTCCCCGCTCTCGGTGCGCGAGGCGCTCAAGAACATCGGCGAAGTCGGGCCCGCCGCCGCGTAATTCAGTGGCCCCGCCGACCAGGGTCCGACAGGATCGGGCACATGTCCAGGCACGCCTTCCCCGCAGCGCCGTCCGCAGTCGCAGACGCGCCGAAGGCTGCCGTCCCCGCAGAACTCGCCGTAGGCGCAGCCGCGTTCGACGGCGCACGAAGCTGACCCTTCCCGGATCGTCCGGCGGACCCCACAGGGGGAGGGTCGGTTCGCTCAGGGGGTCCCGTATCTCCAGTTTCGGATCACACGGGAAGACATCATGGCCAAGACGGCCTTCGTGCGCACCAAGCCGCACCTGAACATCGGCACCATGGGTCACGTCGACCACGGCAAGACGACGCTGACCGCCGCCATCACCAAGGTCCTCGCCGAGCGCGGCGGCGCCGCCTTCGTGCCGTTCGACCGGATCGACCGGGCCCCCGAGGAGGCCCGGCGCGGCATCACCATCAACCTCACGCACGTCGAGTACGAGACCGACACCCGGCACTACGCCCACGTGGACATGCCCGGCCACGCCGATTACATCAAGAACATGGTCACCGGCGCGGCCCAGCTCGACGGGGCGATCCTCGTCGTCTCCGCCCTCGACGGGGTCATGCCGCAAACCGCCGAGCACGTCCTCCTCGCCCGGCAGGTCGGCGTCGACCACATCGTCGTCGCGCTGAACAAGGCCGACGCCGGGGACCCCGAGCTCACCGACCTGGTCGAGCTGGAGGTCCGCGAGCTGCTCACCGCGAACGGCTACGGCGGGGACGCCGCCCCGGTCGTACGGGTCTCCGGGCTCGGGGCGCTGGACGGCGACCCGCGCTGGACCTCGGCGATCGAGGCCCTGCTCGACGCCGTGGACACGTACGTGCCCCTGCCCGTGCGGTACACCGACGCGCCGTTCCTGATGCCGGTGGAGAACGTCCTCACCATCACCGGGCGCGGCACCGTCGTCACCGGCGCCGTCGAGCGGGGCACCGTTGCCATGGGCGACCGCGTCGCGCTGCTCGGCGGCGACGGCGCGGCCGTGGAGTCCGTGGTCACCGGGCTGGAGACCTTCGGGAAGCCGATGGAGTCCGCCGAGGCCGGGGACAACGTCGCGCTGCTGCTGCGCGGGGTGCCCCGCGACGCGGTGCGCCGCGGCGGCGTGGTGGCCGCGCCCGGCAGCGTCGTACCCAGGCGCCGCTTCACGGCGCGGGTGTACGTGCTGTCCGCCCGCGAGGGCGGCCGCAGCACGCCGGTGGCGACCGGCTACCGGCCGCAGTTCTACATCCGCACCGCCGACGTGGTGGGGGACGTGGACCTGGGCGAGGCGGGCCGGGCCCGGCCCGGGGACACGGTCACCATGACCGTGGAGCTCGGGCGGGACGTTCCGCTGGAGAGCGGGCTCGGCTTCGCGATCCGCGAGGGCGGGCGCACCGTCGGGGCCGGGACGGTCACCGAGGTCGGGTAGCCGTCGGTTAGCGGCCGTGTAGGACCCGCTGTGGTGGCGGTGGTCGGCTTGCGCCAGACTGCCGTCACCACTGGCATGCGGGGAGGGAGCGGTTCGTGGAAGACGGCAGCATGGGCAGCGGCATGGGCAGCGGCAGCGGCAGCGGCAGCGGGGAAGGCAAGGGCACGGCTCTGGTGCTCGGCGGCGGCGGGCTGACCGGCGTCGGCTGGGAGGCCGGGATGCTCTACGGGCTCGCCCGCGCGGGCGTCGACCTGACCGGGGCCGACCTCGTCGTCGGGACCTCGGCCGGCTCGGTCGTCGGCGCGCAGCTCACCTCCGGACTGCTCACCCCGCAGGAGCTGTACGAGCGCCAGCTGGGCGACCCCGGCGGGGAGCTCCCCGCGAAGCTGGGGGCCTCCCTGATCGGGCGCTACGCCGTCGCGATGGTGCGCTCCCGCGACGCCAAGTCCTACCGGCGCCGGATCGGCGCCTTCGCCCTCGCCGCCGACACGGAGCCGGAGGCGCTGCGCCGCAAGGTGCTCGAAGCCCGGCTGGTGTCGCACGACTGGCCCGCGCGGCGCCTCGTCGTCGCCGCGGTCGACGCGCTGACCGGCGAACTCGCGGCCTTCGAGCGGGGGAGCGAGGCCGGGCTGGTCGACGCCGTCTCGGCGAGCTGCGCCGTACCCGGGGTGTGGCCGCCCGTGACGGTCGCGGGGCGGCGGTTCATCGACGGCGGGATCCGCTCCGCGACCAACGCCGACCTCGCCGCGGGCTACGCGCGCGTGGTGATCCTCGCGCCGATGGCCACGGGCGCCGGGCTGATCCCCTCGCCCGCGGCGCAGGCCGCGCGCCTGCGGGAGGCCGGGGCGAAGGTGCTGCTGATCACCCCGTCCGCGGGGGCCCGCAAGGTCTTCGGACGCAACGTACTGGACCCCGCGCGCCGCGATCCGGCCGCGCGGGCGGGGCTGGAGCAGGCCGCGCTCCACGTGGAGCAGGCGCGCGAGGTGTGGGCGGCTCCGGGGGCCTGACAATGGTCCGGTGAGTGACGAACAGATCCCGGTGATCCGGGACGTGGCCCAGGGCACCGCCAAACTGATGCCGGACATCGACCGGGAGCGGGCCTGGCTGCTCACCGTGGACGGGGCGCCGCAGTCGTACGTGGACCTCGACGACCCGGAGCACCTGGAGTTCGAGTACGTACGCCGCCTCGCGCACGTCCTGGACTGCGTGGGCGAGCCGGGGGCCGCGCTGGACCTGCTGCACCTGGGCGGCGGAGCGCTGACCCTGCCGCGGTACGCGGCGGCGGGCCGGCCGGGGTCGCGGCAGGACGTGGTCGAGTTCGACGCCGGGCTCGTCGCGCTGGTCGGGGAGTTCCTGCCGGTCGCGGCCGGGAGCGGGATCACCGTGCACGTCGCCGACGCGCGGGCCTGGCTGGCCGCGGCGCCGGACGCGAGCGCGGACGTGGTGGTGGGGGACGTCTTCGGCGGATCCAGGGTGCCGGCTTCGCTGGCCTCGGTGGAGTACGCGCGGAAGGTGGCGCGGGTGCTGAGGCCCGGCGGGGTGTACGTGGCGAACCTCGCCGACGGGGCGCCCTTCGATTTCCTGCGCGGGCAGCTCGCGAACTTCGGGGCGGTTTTCGGGGAGTTGGCGCTGATCGCGGAGCCGGGGGTGCTGCGGGGGCGGCGGTTCGGGAACGCGGTGCTGCTGGCTTCGGAGCGGGGGCTGCCGGTGGCGGAGCTTTCGCGGGTGTGCGCGGGTGACGTGTTTCCCGCGCGGGTAGAGGCGGGGGCGGCCCTCGCGCGGCTGATGCGGGGGGCTCGGCCGGTGGCCGACGCCGACGCGGTGGCTTCGCCCGAGCCGCCGGAGGGGGCGTTCAGCCTCGGCTGAGGGGCTTGCCGGCCGCTGCGCGGGGCTCTTGTCCCCTACCCGCCCTTCCACCGTTCCCGGGGGCTCCGCCCCCGACCCCTCGCCTCAAACGCCGGCGGGGCTGAAAGGCCGCCTCAAACGCCGGCGGGGCTGGATTTGGCGGGGCTGGAGTCGACAGGGCCGGAGTCGACAGGGCCCAGCTTGGCGAGGCCGGGGCCGTGGGTGGCGGGCGGTTTGCGGGTCATGCGGCGGACGTCCGGGACCAGGAGGACGGCTGCCGTCACCACGACCACCAGGGCCGCGCAGCCCCAGAGGGCCGCGGTGCGGCCGATGGCGGATTCGACCGGGCCGGCCAGCGCCGTGGCCAGCGGGAGCATCGACAGCGAGCCGAACCAGTCGTAGGAGGAGACCCGGGAGAACATCTCCTCCGGGATCTCCTGGTGCATCGTCGTCATCCAGCTCACGCCGAACACCTCGATGGCCGCGCCGCTCACGAACATCACCGCGCACAGCCCCCACACCGGAAGCGGCACCGCCAGCCCCGCCGCGGGGAGCGCCAGCGGGAACACGCACAGGGTGCCGACCAGCAGCAGGCGGTGCGGTTTCCAGGTCATCATCAGGACGGCCCCGCCGATGGTGCCGAGGCCGAAGAAGGCCAGGGCCACGCCCCACGGAGCCGCCCCGCCCAGTCGCTCCAGCGCGACGAGGGGACCGTAGACCGCTTCGGCGGCGCCGACGACGGCCACGACGACGGAGAACTGGAGCACGATGCTCCACAGCCAGGGGCGGCTCTTGAACTCCACCCAGCCCTCGCGCAGATCGGTCAGCAGGCCGCCGCCGGGAGCGCGTTCGGCGATGTGGCCGACGTCGAGGAAGGCTCGTAGGGCTCCGGCGGCGGCGAAGGCGGCCGCGTCCACGGCGAGCACCCAGCCGGGGCCCAGCAGGGCGACCATGGCTCCGCCGAGGGCCGCTCCGCCGACGCCGGCGCCGTTCATCGCCATCCGGAAGAGGGCGAAGGCGCGGTTGGCCTGCGGGCCCGAGACGCTGGCCATGAGCATGCCCTCGGCGGCCGGGTTGAAGAAGGCCGTACCGGTGCCGCACAGCGCGGTCAGCAGCATCATCTGCCACAGCTTCGGATCGCCGGTCAGGACGAGGAAGGCGAAGAAGGCCTGTGAGAGGCAGTTGAGGGTGTTCGCCGCGACCATGACGTGGTGGCGGGGGATCCGGTCGGCGACGGCTCCGCCGATGAGGAGGAAGAGGACGAGCGGCAGCGTACGGGCGGCGGCCACCAGGCCGACGTCACCGGGGGAGCCGCCCGACTGCAGGACCGCCCAGGTGGTCGCGATGAGCGCTCCGTGGCTCCCGAGGTTCGTGATGACCGCGGCACCCGTCAGCAGGGTGTAGTTGCGGCCGGCCCACTCCGGCCTGCGGCGGGAGGAGGACGGACGGGCGGTCCCGGGGGAGGGGGCGGGGGGAGAGCTCACCCCCGGACTATCCCCGTCCCGGGCCGGGAATCCAAACGGATATCCGGCCCGGGAGGCGGGGCGGGGGAGATCAGCCCGCGTGGAGGCGGACGCTGCTCAGGATCTTCTCGTAGGTCTCCTTGTTCACTTCGCCCGGGACGCCCGCGACGCCGTAGAGGACCCAGGTGGAGAGGTCACCCTTGGCGGTCGTGAAGCTGAAGGCGATGGACTTGCCGTCGGTGGAGCACTTGTTCTCCTTGGGCAGGCCGCTGACGGTCGCGGTCGCCATGTGGCCCTTGAGCCCGGAGGAGGTCGTGTACTCCTTCGCCTCGGCGACCTTGGTGGTGCCCTTCGGCGCCTTCTGGGCGTACGCGGCGAAGGCCCAGTTGCCGGCCTCGTTGTACGCGGCCTCGGCGGTGCCCTTCGCGCCCATGCCGCCCTTGGTGGCGGTGCCCGCCAGCTCGGTCGACTCCTCCTTGCCGTCCTTGTTGGAGTCGACCTTGCACCAGTCCTCCTTGAGGAAGGCCGGCGCGGACATCATCACGAGGGGCGATCCGTCGTCCTTGGAGTCGTCCTCGAAGCCGATGGACAGACCCGAGGACTTGACGTCCCAGTCCGGCGGGACGTCAAAGGCGGTGCCGTACTTCGGGTTGAGGACGACCTTCCAGCCGGGGATGACCGGCTTGGCGTCGGCGCCGCCGCGCGGGTTGGCGCTCGGGCTCGCCGGGGCGGGCGCGGCGGAGGAGGCCGGGGCGGAGGGGGAGGAGCTCGGCTTGCCGTCCGCCTGGTCGGCGGTCTTGTCGTCCCGGGTCAGGACGAACGCCCCGGTGGCGGCGGCCGCCACGAAGACGGCGGTGGCCGCGACGATGGCCACGGTCCTGGTCGAGAAGGGGCTCCCGCCGCGCGGGGGCTGGGGCGGCGGGGTGCCGCCCCACTGGGGTACGGGAACGGTCGGGGGCTGCTGGCCCCACGCCTGAGGAGCGGGGGGCTGCTGCGGGTACCCGTAGCCGGGCTGCTGCTGCTCCCCGTACGCCGCCGTCGGCGGCTGCTGCTGGTACGGGTTCGGCGTTCCCGGCTGCTGCTGGTACGGGTTCTTATGCGCGTCCTGGGGGTCGGGTTCTCCCCCGGGCGGCTGCTGCTGTCCTGGCCACATGGCCGGTAACGATAGTGGGAGTGCGGGCGGGGAGCCACGGCCGCCCCCGTACGGGTATGGCCAATGTCTACTACTCGCGGGTAACATCGCGTTGCATGAGCGCTGAACAGATGAACGTGGGCGAACTGCTCGCCGCGACCGTGCCGATGGCCAAGACCCTGAACCTCCAGTTCCTGGAGACCACCCCCGAGCGCGCCGTCGTCCGGCTCCCGGACCAGGCCGAGTTCCACAACCACCTCGGCGGCCCGCACGCCGGCGCGATGTTCACCCTCGCCGAGTCCGCGAGCGGCGCGATCGTCCTGGCCGCCTTCGGCGACCAGCTCTCGCGCGCCGTGCCCCTCGCGGTGAGCGCGGAGATCGGCTACAAGAAGCTCGCCAAGGGCGTCGTGACGGCCACCGCCACCCTCGGCCGCCCCGCCGCCGAGGTCGTCGCCGAACTCGACGCGGGCGGCCGCCCCGAGTTCCCCGTCACCATCGCCATCCAGCGCGAGGACGAGGCCGTGACGGGCGAGATGACCGTGCTCTGGACGCTGCGCCCCAACGCCTGACCCCGCTAGAGTCCCTGATCCGACGACGGATGGAGGGGGTCCCGTGCCGGGCCGAGCCAAGATCAGCATCAGCCTCGACGCCGAGCTCGTGGTGGAGGTGATGGTCCTCGCCGGGATCGGGTCGCCCCAGGACGCGGTGGAGGCCGTCGTACGGGACTACATCGAGCGCGGCCACCGCACCGAGGCCCGGGTCCAGCTCCAGGACGAGCCCCGGCGCGAGGCCGACCTGGAGCGGCAGCCGCCGCAGGGCTGAACATCGGCGACGCGGTGGCGCGCCTGAAGCGGGTCCGCGCGGCGGTCGGCGCACAGTGGGTGGCGGGAGCGGTCCGGCGCGGGCCGCTCCCGCCACCTGACGCCGATGCCCACGCCGCAGGGAGCGCCCATGAGCGAGGCCGTGTCCAGACGCCGTGCGATGCGCCTCCTCGGGGCGGTGGGCACCGCCCTCGGCGCGGCCGGCTGCGTACCGGCGCCGCCGCCCGGCGCGCAGCCCCGTAGGACCACCGCCTCCGCGGCCGCCCCCGCCGCCGCGCCGGCGGCCGGCCGGAGCGCCCGGATCGACGCGTTGCTGGAGCGGCTCACCCTGGAGGAGAAGACCGTCCTGCTGCACGGCGGCCCGGACCCGGACCCGCTCGGCCAGGCCGGCTACGTACCCGGCATCCCGCGCCTGGGCATCCCTGCGCTCCGCCTCGCCGACGGTCCGGCGGGGGTCCGCGTCGCCAGGCCCGCCACCGCCCTGCCCGCGCCGGTCCTGCTCGCCTCCGCCTTCGACCCGGCGCTCGCCCGCGCGTACGGGCGGGTCATCGGCCGCGAGGGCCGCGCGCTCGGCATCGACGTGCTCCTCTCGCCGATGGCCAACCTCATCCGCACCCCGTACGCCGGACGGAACTTCGAGACGTTCTCGGAGGATCCGAAGCTGACGGCCGACCTGGTCGCCGAGGTCGTCCGGGGCATCCAGGACGAGGGCCTCATCGCCACCGTCAAGCACTTCGCGCTCAACAACCAGGAGAAGGGCCGCGACACCGTCGACGTGATCGCCGCCGAACAGACCCTCCACGAGACGGAGCTGCGGGGCTTCGAAGCCGCCGTGGCCGCCGGGGCCGGGGCCGTGATGGGCGCCTACAACAAGGTCAACGGGGTCTACGCCTGCGAGAGCAGGCCGCTCCTCGACGAACTGCTCCGCGGGCGCTGGGGGTTCGACGGCTGGGTGATGTCGGACTGGAACGCCACCCACAGCACCGTCGCCTCGATCGGCGCCGGCCTCGACATGGAGATGCCCGCAGGCACCCACTACGGCGCCCCACTACGGGAGGCGGTGCGCGGCGGCTCCGTCCACGAGAACACCGTGGACCTCGCGGTACGCCGGATCCTGACCACCATGGACCGCTTCGGACTGCTCGCCGGACACCGGCCCGCCCGGCCCGCCCGGGACGCCGCCGCCGGGGCCCGTACCGCCCGGCAGATCGCCACCGCCGGAGCGGTCCTGCTGCGCAACGAGCGGGCCACCCTGCCGCTGGCGGGGCCCGCCGCCCGCTCCATCGCCGTGATCGGCCCCACCGGGCGGACCCCCTTCGTCGGCGGCGGCGGCAGCGCCCACGTGGTGCCGGACGCGGCCGCCTCCCCCCTCGACGAGATCCGGCGGCGGGCCGGGAGCGGCTCCACGGTGGGCTACGCGCTCGGCGAGGACCTCTACGGGCGCCCGCTGCCGGCGAAACTGCTGACGCCCGACCCCGACCTCGACGACCGGGCGGTGGCCCCCGGGCGCACCTGGGGCTTCGAGGGGGCCTTCCGGCTGGCCGCCGACGACGAGTGGACCCTGCTCGTGCACTACACCGGGAAACGGCCGTCCGTCCGGCTCGACGGGGAGGAGCTCTTCCCCGTACGGCAGGGCGTGGCCGAGCAGTTCGCCGGCGGCCTGCTCGGCGCGGCGCCCGACGGCCGCACCGTGCGCCGCCGCACCCTCGCGCTCAAGGCGGGCGAACACCGCCTCGCCGTCTTCGCCGAGGGCGGGCCGAAGGGCCAGCGGCTGCGGCTGCGGCACACCACGAAGGCCACCCGGGCCGCCGACCTCGCCGAGGCCGTCAAGGCGGCCAAGGCGGCCCGCAGCGTGGTGCTGTTCGCCTACGAGGACGCCACCGAGGGCAGCGACCGCACCTCACTGGGGCTCCCGGGCGGCCAGCCGGCGCTGATCGAGGCGGTCGCCGCCGCCAACCCGCGCACCACGGTGGTGCTCAACACCTCCTCCGGTACGACCATGCCGTGGCTCCCGCGTACCGGAGCGGTCCTCCAGATGTACTACCCGGGCCAGGAGGGCGCGGCCGCCACCGCCGACGTGCTCTTCGGCGACGCGGACCCGGGCGGCCGCCTCACCCAGACCTTCCCGGCCGACGAGCGGGCGACCCCGGTCGGCGCCGACCTGATGCGCTACCCGGGGGTGGGCGGGCGGCAGGAGTACACCGAGGGGGTCCACGTGGGCCACCGCTGGTACGACCAGCAGCGGGTGGCTCCGCTGTTCGCCTTCGGGCACGGGCTCTCGTACACGACCTGGGCGTACGAGAAGCTGGCGGTCCGGCCGGGCGGCGCGCACGGGAAGCGGAGCGGGCTGCGCGTGGAGTTCACCGTCCGCAACACCGGACGGCGCACGGGCACCGAGGTGGCCCAGGTCTACGTGGGCCCGTCCCCGGACCTGAAACTGGACCAGCCGGTCCGGGCGCTGGCCGGGTACCGGCGCCTGACCCTCGAGCCCGGGGAGGCACGGCGGATCGTCCTGGACATCGACGCGCGCACGCTGTCGTCCTGGGATCCGGAACGGGACGCGTGGGTGGTGGGAACGGGCCGGCGCGAGGTGTTCGCGGGGCGTTCCTCACGCGAACTGCCGCTGCGGGCAAAGGCTGTGGTGGCGACCGGATAGGCTGCCCGTTCGGCCCGCCACAGGGGGCGGGCCGGCGGAGAACTCAGGAGGACGTACCGGTGGACATCCAGGAATGGCTGGAGACGATTCCGGCGGTCAGCATCTACCTCCTGGTGGGGATCGTCATCGGGCTGGAAAGCCTCGGCATCCCGCTGCCGGGGGAGATCGTCCTGGTCAGCTCGGCGCTGCTGGCCTCGCAGCAGGGGCACATCGACCCCGTGGTGCTGGGCATCTGCGCGACCACCGGGGCGATCGTGGGCGACTCGATCGGCTACGCGATCGGGCGCAGGGGCGGGAAGCCGATGCTGGAGCGGCTGGGACGGCGCTTCCCCAAGCACTTCGGGCCGGACCAGGTGGCCATGGCGGAGCGTTCCTTCGACAAGTGGGGCATGTGGGCCGTCTTCTTCGGGCGGTTCGTGGCCCTGCTGCGGATCTTCGCGGGGCCGCTGGCGGGGGTCCTGCACATGCCCTACTGGCGGTTCCTCGTCGCGAACGTCCTCGGCGGGATCCTGTGGGCCGGCGGTACGACGGCCGTCATCTACTCGATCGGGATCGTCGCCGAGCCGTGGCTGAAGGGGTTCTCGTGGGTGGCGCTCGCCCTGGCCCTCGGCTGCGGGATCGCCATGACCGTGGTGGTGCGCGGACGGATGAAGAAGGCGGCCGCGACGGCGAAGGCCGAGGCGGCGGCGGCCGAGGCCGGTACCGACGCGGCTCCGGTGCCGGGGCAGGTTCCGGCCGCGTCGAGCGTGCTCACCGACTGAGAGGCCGGGCTGCCCCGCCCCCCGTCCCCCGCCCGGCCCGAGCGCGGGCGGGGGAGCACCAGCGATCACCGGGCAACGCCCGTCACGCGCCCGGGGTCACCGAGGCGCGGTGCTGACCGGCCAGTTCCGTGTACATGAGGGCGTTGACCTTGAGGCCCTCGCGCTCCTCCGCGGTCAGTTCGCGCCGCACCTTCGCCGGGACGCCCGCGACCAGCGAACCGGGCGGGACGATCATGCCCTGGGGCACCAGCGCCTGGGCGGCCACCAGGGAGCCGGCGCCGATCACCGCGCCGTTGAGGACCGTCGCGCCCATCCCGATCAGGCAGTCGTCCTCGACCGTGCAGCCGTGCACGACGGCGTTGTGGCCGATGGAGACGCGCTCGCCGATGGAGACCGGGAAACCGGGGTCCACGTGCACGGTGCAGTTGTCCTGCACGTTGCTGTCCGCGCCGAGCGTGATCGGACCGCAGTCCGCGCGGAGCACCGCCGAGTACCAGATGCTCGACCCCGCGCCGAGCGTCACGTCCCCGACCACGACGGAGGTGGGAGCGGTGAACGCCGTCGGATCGATCACGGGGTTCTTCCCGCCGACACCCGCCACGAGTGCCTGGGCCGCCTGCTGCGTCATGTGTTCTCTTCCTCTTCCGGTACGTCGCGTCGCGCTACCGGAACCGTAGGCCACGCCGTCCGCGCCCCCGGGGATGGGGTGAAGATCACGGCGCGGCCCGGGCCCCCCGCGCGCTACGGTGACCCGGTGGCGAAGAACCAGAACACGTTCTCTTCTCTGACGGCGCTCTCCTCCCTGACGGCGCTGCGCCGCCGGCTCGCCGGGCGCGCCGTCCACGCGGGCTGGCGCTGGATGCAGCGGGCCGGCGCGGTGACCGCCCAGACCCCCGGCGGGCTGCGCTTCGGCGCGATCGGGCACGGCACCCGGCTCGCCTTCCCGCAGGGCACGGTCTTCGGCGCGCCCTGGATCCGGCTCGGCGACCACTGCATCATCGGTGAACAGGTCACGCTCACCGCCGGGATGATGCCCGACCTCGACCTCGGCGCCGAACCGGTGCTGGTCCTCGGCAACGGAGTGGTCATCGGCCGCGACAGCCACGTCATCGCCGACACCCGGATCACGATCGGCAACGACACCTTCTGCGGTCCCGGGGTGTACATCACCTCCACCAACCACAGCTACGACGATCCGCACGAGCCCGTCGGCAAGCAGTGGCCGCGCAGCGCCCCGGTGGAGATCGGCCCGGGCTGCTGGCTGGGGACCGGCTCGGTGATCCTGCCCGGGGCGCGGCTGGGCCGCAACGTCGTGGTGGCGGCGGGGGCCGTCGTACGGGGCGAGGTGCCGGACCACGCCGTGGTGGCGGGGGCGCCGGCGCGGATCGTCCGACGCTGGGACCCCGAGGCCGGCTGGCAGCCGCCGCTGCGCACCCCGGCGCCGGTGCCGATCCCCGACGGGATCACACCGGAGCAGTTGCGCGCGCTCGCGGACATGGCCGAGCAGGAGTGAACCCCGCACCTGCTGCCCGGTCGCAGGGCAGCAGGAGTCGGCGCGTCAGGGGGCGTCAGGGGCAGGACTCTTCGAGCTTGACCGTATGGAACACGATCTTCGTGTCGGTGGCGGCCTGCGTGCCGGCGGTGGGCGCCTGCGAGCAGACCTTCCAATTCCGGTCGAGGACCTGCATGCGGCTCTGGCCGAGGGCGTCCGTGGAGCCGAGGAGGAAGAACCCCGCTGCCTGCGCGTTGTCCTGGGCGGCCTGGAGGACCTGACCGACGCCGTTCGGGACGGCGGCCCGGGCGGGCGCGGGTGCGGGGGCCGCAGGCGGCGTGGTGGCCGGTGCGGCGGGCTTGCTGCTCACCGGGGCGGGAGCGGAGGCGGCAGCGGAGGTGGGTGCCGCGGTGGGTGCGGCGGACGGCGACGAGACGGGCTTGGCGTCGGGCTCGGGCTCGCTGGTGACGGCCCCGGAACAGGCGGTGAGGGCGAGGAGGCCTGCGGCGGCGAGTGTGATTGCGGCGTGATGTGTGCGCATCGCGCCACTCTGTCCGGGTCGCGGGGGCTGTGTGGTGCCTGTGTGCTGCCTGTGACCGGTCTGTGACGCACGAAGCCCCGAGCGTGGAGGGGCCGGGCCCGGCGCGTGGTCAGCGCGGGTCGGCGACCGGCACGCCGGTGCTCCGGCCCGCCTCACGGCTGGTCGTCCGGGCCGTCGCCGGGGTCGCGCCCAGCACCGGGTGTGTCGCGATCAGGTCCTGGCAGACGGCCAGCACGTTCTGCCGGTCGGCCGTGATCCAGTCCCGGTCCATCGCCCAGCCCCGCAGTACCGGGTCCGGTTCGAAGGCGATGGCCAGCCCGACCTGCTCGAACACCTCGGCGTCGGAGGGGGAGTTCCCGATGGCGAAGGAACTCCGGCGGTCCACGGGACTTCCCTTCGTCGCGGTGCGCAGGGCCGCGCGCTTGCCGCCGGGCAGGGCCGGCGTGGCGGTGAGGGCTCCGGTGCAGCGGCCGCGCCGGAACTCGGCCCGCATCCCGTGGGCCTCGCCGATGCCCAGCTCCGCCGCCGCGCGCCGGACGATCTCGTACGGGCTCCCGGAGATCAGTACCGTGCGCAGTCCGGCCGCGTGCAGGAGCCGTACGAGCTCGTCGGCGAAGGGGAGGATCCTCTTCCGGGCTGCCGGCCAGGCGGCCTCGGCGGCCCGCTCCACGTCGCTCCGGTCCGCGCCTTCGAGGGCCCGCGCGAAGTGGGCGTAGAAGGCGGCGGCGGTGGGGGCGTGGGCGGGCGCGTCCCCGGGGTCGGAGTCCTCGTCGTGGTAGCCCGCTATCGCGGCGAGCGCAGCCCGTCCGGCCGCCGGTTCACAGACGCCGCCGGCGATGAGGGACTCCACGAACGGGGCCGCCAGCGAGCCTTCGGCCAGCGTTCCGTCGAGGTCGAGCACGGCGATGCGGCTGTGGCTGCCGGAGCGGCTGCCGGAAGGGCTCCCGGACGGGCTCTGGGCATGACTGTGGGCATGGCTGATCACGGTGGGACTCCCTGGTCGGGGCCGGTCTGAGGTGCGCGGCAGACCCCGACGGGGAGGCGCGGTCTCAAGTATTCGTACCGTTTGGGCGGTTTGGATACTTGAGCCGCGTTGAAAGGGTTGAAGGCCGGGGGCCCGACCCCGGGGCCTCAGAGGGCGGGGATCTCGATCGCCGGGCAGCGGTCCATGATCATGTCCAGTCCGGCCGCGCGGGTACGGTCGAAGGCGGTCTCGTCGACCACGTTGAGCTGGAACCAGACGGCCTCCGCCCCCTTCGCGACGGCCTCGTCGGCGACCGCGCCCGCCAGCGCGCTGTTCACGAAGACGTCCACCACGTCCACCTTGAACGGGATCGCCTCCAGCGAGGCGTATCCCTGCTCGCCGTGGACCGTCTCCGCCTTGGGGTGTACGGGGATCACGCGCTTGCCGTACCGCTGCAGGACCTCGGCCACGCGGTACGCGGCCCGGTCCTGGTTGTTGGACAGGCCCACCACGGCCCAGGTGTCGCCGAGCTCGGTGAGGATCTTGCGGATGGTTGCCGGATCGCCGTACACGTGTGCCGCCTCCTGCTGCTGGTGCTGCCTCTGGCCGCTGATCGCAGCCCCCTCGATCAACCGAAAAGACGCATGTCGGATTCCCCGTAGGGTGGACGGGTGAAGGCAGACCAGTACGTGACGGTGGCCCGTGAGGGCGTGCACGAGTCCGAGATCAACCGCTCGCGGTTCCTGTGCGCGCTCGCGCCCGCCGCGACCGAGCGGGAGGCGCAGGACTTCGTCGCCCGGATCCGCAAGGAGCACCCCACCGCCTCGCACAACTGCTTTGCCTATGTCATCGGCGCCGACGCCTCCGTGCAGAAGGCCAGCGACGACGGCGAGCCCGGCGGCACCGCCGGGGTGCCGATGCTGCAGATGCTCACGCGCCGCGACATCCGCTACGCGGTCGCCGTCGTCACCCGCTACTACGGCGGCGTGAAGCTCGGCGCCGGCGGGCTCATCCGCGCCTACGGAGGGGTCGTCGGAGAGGCCCTCGACGCGCTCGGCACCGTCACCCGCCACCGCTACCGGCTGGTCACCGTCACCGTGGACCACCAGCGGGCCGGCAAGACCGAGAACGACCTGCGCTCCACCGGGAGGACCGTGGTCGACGTGCGCTACGGGAACGCCGTGGAGATCGAGGTCGCCCTGCCCGAGGCGGACCTGCCCGCCTTCGAGGCCTGGCTCGCGGACAGCACCGCCGGGAGCGCCACGCTCACGCCGGGCGGGGAGACGTACGCGCCCTGAGCGCCTGAGGGTGCTACCAGAGGGGGGATCAACTCACCTGCTGCGCCGCCCCCATGAGCCGCGGGTCGGAGAAGAACTCGCCGGGCTTGGTGAGGCCCGCGTTCACCCGGACGAAGCCGTCCATGGTGTCCTGGCTCTCGGCGACCTTGCCCAGGACCCGCTGCATTTCGGGCGGCGGAGGTTCGAGGGCCGCGAAGTCGGCGGTGAACTCGTACATCTGCATGACCCGTTCGTCCCTCGCCTCCTGATACCCGCGCATGGCGTCGCCGAATGCCCTGCGGCCCGTGAAGGCGTCGCACAGGGCCCGCACGCACAACTCGGCGTCCTGGAAGGCGTCCTGGATTCCCTGGGCCGTGATGAAGTCCTTCAGGTACCCGGCGTCGCCGACCAGCGCCCACCCCGGTCCGTAGGGGACCCGGAAATGGTTCTCGACGGCGGTGCCGACCAGCCGTCCGGTACTGGTGGCGGCGGCGATCCGGTCGGCGAAGGCCGGCACCCGGTTCAGGGTCTCGTGGTAGCCGCCCTCGATGTCGGCGCGGTTCGCCTCGAAGTCCCGCATCGGCAGTCCGCAGATCACCAGCGTCACGTCGTCGTTGGTGGGCCAGGCCGCGAAGGCGCGGTCGCCCCGCATGTACGCCTCGAACCCGCCGTGCATCGGCAGGTTCGCCCAGTACGTGTAGTAGCTGACCTGGAGCTTCGGCTTCTCCGCGTAGCGGGGGGCGTCCACGGCGCGGGCGACCATCGAGTGGGCGCCGTCGGCGCCGATGACGACCCGGCCGTATTCGGCGGTCGCGGCACCGTCCGGGCCGTGGCCGCGGATGCCGGTCACCGCGTCCCCGTCCGTGACCAGGCCCTCCACGGTGAACTTCTCGCGCACCTCGGCGCCGGCCTCCACCGCCGCGTCGATGAGGATCTTGTCGAGGACGGTCCGCCGGGGCGCGTACGAGCCCTGGCAGCCCAGTCCCGCCGGCGACCCGGAGATGACGATGGGGCCCAGGTCGAAGGTGTACGTGGTGATCTCCGGGCAGCCGGTGGCGACGACCCGGTCCAGCAGGCCCCAGCGCCGCAGGGCGGCGACCCCGGGCGGGTGGATGAGGTGGGTGGAGAGCGTGTCGCTGGGGAAGACCGCCCGGTCCACCACCAGCACCCGGTAGCCCTGGCGGGCCAGCAGCATCGCCGTGCTCGCGCCCGCGCAGCGGGCTCCCACGACCACGGCGTCGTAGGTCGTTCCGGTCATGTCGATCGCCTCCCCGGAGGGGTGGGGCTCTGTGTTTTCCACGGTAGGCGGCGGCGCTGGTCACCGCCTCGGGAGAACCACCCGTCACCGCGCCTGGCCTCGCCTCTTGGCGGGGCCCTCCTGCATCCCGTGCTGGTCTGGTGCTGACCTCTCATCACCCGTCATCACCCGTATCAACCCCGACCGTGCTGGGTCGGTGCTGACGCAGCGCGAGCCCAGCCTGGACGCCTTGGGGGGTGTGTCGGCAAGCGGAGCGACCAAGATCGGACCGGCGAACTGGCGAGATCGGTCTGAGCGGTGACAGGCATGGACGATGGGCGCAAGTCAGCCACCGCAGACCGATGCGGTGCGATCCCTGCGGGAGCGGAATACCTGCGCGCAGCCGTCACCGCTCGGCCGATGCCTGACCCCCCTCGCCGGCATCCTGCGCATCCGACGTGCTCGTACGGTGGATCCCACTTTCCTCCAGCGCGGATTTACCGCCTTCTCGGATCAAAAGATTCGTTCCCGTTGCATTCCGGGGGACTTCATTGACTCGGCCGGGTGATCAATTTAGCCTCTGAGGGGCCGCTGTCGGGGCAAGAGGAGAATGGCATGGCGTGGTTGAATGTCAATGGCATACTGATGCACTACGAATCGCACGGGGAGGGCATACCTGTCCTCCTGGTGATGGGCAGCGGCAGCAAAGGGCGGGTATGGGATCTGCATCAGGTGCCTGCCCTCACAGCCGCCGGATACCGTGTCATCACCTTCGACAACCGCGGAATTCCGCCGACCGACGAATGTGCCGAGGGCTTCACTGTCGAAGATATGGTGGAGGACACTGCTGCGCTCATCCGTGCGCTGGGGATCGGGCCGTGCCTTGCCGTGGGCACCTCACTGGGCGCGCAAATCGTGCAGGAACTCCTGCTCACCCACCCCAACCTAGTGGAGAAGGCCGTCCTGATGGCCACCCGCGGGCGGGCCGACCCGATGCGCCGCGCCATGGCCGAGGCTGAGATCGCGCTTCGCGATTCGGGGGTGCGGCTACCCCCGACGTACGCCGCGGTGGTGCGGGCCATGCAGAATCTCTCACCGCGGACGCTGTCCGATCCGGCGCTGGTCCGGGACTGGCTCGATGTGTTCGAGATGTCGGGTCCGCCGGGTCGGGGAGAGCGGATTCACCACGATTTCTCTGCTATGGCCGATCGCCTGTCCGCGTATCGCTCGATTTCCGGGATGTGTCATGTGGTGGCGTTCTCCGACGACATGATCACGCCCCCGAATCTGGGGCGGGAAGTCGCGGAGGCCATTCCGGGTGCCACCTTCGAAATGGTCGACGACTGTGGACATTACGGCTATCTGGAGAACCCGGACGCAGTGAACAAGAGCATCATCGAGTACTTAAGGCGAGAGCTCTGACGGCGCGGGCGGCCGGCGGCGCGGCAACGGGACTCAGAGGACAAGCGGCCGCTTGAAGCCGCGCACCGCCGTCCACATGGCGACCGAACCGGTCAGCAGGCTGGTCGCGATGGCGCCGAACACCGTGTTGCCGAGTGGCCAGTCCAGCGCCAGCGCGCGGGTGGCGTCCACGGCGTAGGACACGGGGTTCACCAGGGCTACAGCCTGCAGCCAGTCCGGGAGCGCGTCGAGGGGCACGTACGCGCTCGATGCGAACATCAGGGGAAACAGCGTCAGACCACTGATGCCCTGCATGATCCTGGCGCTCCGCACCCACGCGCCCACCGCGATGAACATCCAGGTCATCGCGGTGATGACGAGAAGCGACAGGGCCAGCGCCGCTGCCACTCCGGCCGGGCCGCCGGCCGGGCGGAAGCCGAAGAAGAGTGCGGCGCAGCCCAGCAGCAGCACGATCTGGGCGGCGGTGCGCAGCACATCGGCCACGGCACGCGCGACGAGCACCCACTGCAGATCGACGGGGAGGACGCGGAACCGTGAGAGTACACCGTTGTCCATGTCGCGGATGAGTTCCGAACCGGAGCCGACCGCCGAGGTGATGCCGCTCGTGACGAGGATCGCGGGCATCAGGTAGTCGATGTATCTGACTCCCGGTGGGAAGTGCCGGGGGTTGGCCATGCTGCCGAAGACCTCGCTGAAGATGACCAGCAGGATCAGCGGCTGGAGAAGGGTGAGCGCGACGAGTCTGCGGTCGATGACGATGCCGCGCAGGGATCGCCCGGTCAGCACCACGAACTGCGTTACTGCACCGGCGGGACGCCAGGATGAGTCCACCTCGGTCACAACGGAGTCGTTGCGGTCTGCAGGAGCCGTGATGGCCATGGCAGTCGCTCCTTGGGGCTTGGGGTGGTCAGCGTCGGGTAAGGGTGGTGGGATCAGTCGCCAGCGCGAGGTAGACGTCGTCGAGGGAGGGCTCGGAAAGCGAGAACCCGACGACGGGCACCTCGGCGTCCTCGACAGCGCGCACGATTCGGACGAAGTCGGTGAACTCGGCGACGGGCACGCTGACGGTGCCCTCCTCCGGGGTCTCCACCGCCGCGATCCCGGAGCGGCGCAGGGCGGCGGCAGCCCTGGTCGCGTCATCGCGCCGGGTCACCGACAGATGGGCCCGGCGCTCACCGATGCGGGCCTTCAGCTCGGCGGGGGTGCCGGCCGCCACGACCGTGCCTTCGGACAGCACCACCACCTGATGCGCGAGGCGCTCAGCCTCCTCCAGGTACTGCGTGGTGAGCAGCACTGTGGTGCCGTCGGCCACCAGCGACTCGATGCGCTCCCACAGGGAGATCCGGCTCGCCGGGTCGAGACCGGTGGAAGGTTCGTCCAGGAATAGCACCCGTGGGCGGCCGACCAGGCTGACGGCCAGGTCCAGCCGGCGTCGCATCCCGCCCGAGTACGTGCGGCAGTGCCGGTCCGCGGCGGCAGTCAGGCCGAACGCCTCGAGTAGTTCGCCGGCCCGGTCACGGGCCTGGCGCCGACTTGCACCCAGCAGGCGCCCGACGAGGATCAGGTTGTCGTGGCCGGACAGTTTCTCGTCCACCGAAGTGAACTGGCCCGTGAGCCCGATCCGCTCCCGTACCTTCCGGCTCTCGCGTACGACGTCGTGACCGGCGACGGTGGCTGTACCGCCACTGGGGGGCAGCAGGGTGGCGAGGATGCTGACCAGCGTCGTCTTGCCGGCGCCGTTGTGACCCAGCAGACCCAGTACCGCACCTTCCTCTACCTGAAGGGTCACCCCGCGCAGTGCGTCGACCCCGCGGTAGGACTTGGTGAGATCCAATGTGCTGATCACGAATGTGTCACACCCCCGTCGGCAGCGGCAGAACTCGGAATGCAAGGGAATCCCACCGTCACAGAAAATCCGCGACATCCTCACATCAGTCAGTTCAGCGATTCCGCCCGACCGTAGATCAGGCCCCATGGGGCGTCAAGCAGCCCCTTGGGGTGTCCCAAAACGATCCCTGCGTGACTCAATAGCATCGATCAGATGGATTCAATAATTCCGCTTCAGTGTCCGCACTTGACTTTAGTTGGGTCGGACGTGACCAAAGATAGTTGACCGCCTCCAAGTGGTTGACGTTTCATGCTGTCAAAGGAGGCCGTCCGTAACACCCCTTCCCCACGAAGGACCTTGACGGCCAAGATCGATCACAGCTAAGGTGAATCGAACGCCAGAACGAGTGCATATGGTCAACGGGGGCTAGTCTTGTTAGGCGAACACTTCGCGGAGCCCATACTCCGCAATGCGTTGGATCGCGGCTCGAAGACAGCGATTACTTTCCTGTCGGATTTCGATGTCGGTGACGGTCGAATATCCCTGTCCTACGAGGACCTCGACCGCAGGGCCCGTGTCATTGCCGCCGCGCTGCTCGAACGCTGCTCGCCGGGCGACCGCGCCCTGCTGCTGTATCCGGAAGGGCTCGACTTCACCACGGCCTTCGTCGGCTGCCTCTACGCCGGCATCGTGGCCGTGCCATCGCCGCTGCCCGGGCAGTACCAGCACCACCAGCGCCGAGTCACGGCCATCGCCACCGACGCCCAGGTCTCCGTGGTGCTCACCGACTCCAGGACTTTGCCGGGAGTCGACGAGTGGGCCCGGACCGCGGACCTCGACCCCGCGCGACTGCTGGTCACCGATCTCCTCGAAAGCTCTCCGATCGACGTCGCCTCGCTGCCGCGACTCGACCGTGACAGCCTTGCCCTGCTGCAGTACACCTCAGGCTCCACGGGCGACCCCAAGGGCGTCATGCTCACCCATGGAAACCTGCTCCAGAATGTGGACACCCTGAGGCGCACTTTCGAGTTCGATGACACCTCACGATTCGGGTCCTGGATTCCGCATTACCATGACATGGGGCTCATGGGCATCATCCTCCCGCCGCTGGCCCTGGGTGGCTCTTCCGTACTGATGAGCCCGGCGAATTTCATCAGGCGGCCGCACTGGTGGCTGCGTATGATAGACGAATTCGATATCACCGCCTCTGCCGGGCCGAATTTCGCCTTCGAGCTGTGTAGTCGGAGAGTCACCGACGAGCAGATCGCCACACTTGATCTGTCCCGGTGGAAGTACGCCTGCAATGGATCGGAAGCCGTACAGGCCGCCACTCTTGCCGCATTCGCCAAACGCTTCGCGCCCGCTGGACTGCGCGCTGAGACCCTCGCACCCTGCTACGGGATGGCCGAGGCCACCGTCTTCGTGAGCAGTTCCGTACGGCGGGAGCCGGTGGTCCGCCGATTCGACGACGAGCGGCTGTCCGGCGGCGCACTCGTTCCCGCGGGCGACGGGCTGCCAGGCCGGGACCTGGTGTCCTGCGGCTCTCCCATCGACTTCGACCTGCGGATCGTCGACCCCGCCTCCGGCGAAGCGGTTCCCCCCGGAACGATCGGCGAGATCTGGCTGCACGGCCCGAGCATCGGACAGGGCTACTGGGGGAGGCCGCCGGCCGATGAGCGGGCCGTCCTGGCGGGCCGCGACTTTCTGCGCACCGGCGACCTGGGCGCGGTTCTGGACGACGAGCTCTACGTCACCGGTCGCATCAAAGAGATGCTGATCCTGCGGGGACGCAACCTCTACCCGCAGGACATCGAGTACGAGGTACGCAGCCTCCACCCCCAGCTCCAGAGCCTGTTCGGCGCCGCGTTCACCGTGCCTGTCCGGGATGAGACCGGCCTGGAGGAGGAGCTCCTCGTCCTCGTGCACGAGGTCCGCGGCAAGCCCGGCGAGGAGGAGCTGGAGCAGCTGTCCGCCTCGATCCGGCGTGCGGTCTCCACCGCGTTCGGCGCACACCTCGCCGGCCTCGTCCTGGTCAGCCGCGGCACTGTTCCGCGTACCACCAGCGGCAAGATCCAGCGCCTGCAGACGCGCGACATGTTCCGCGCCCATGCCCTGCGACCGCTGTTCGCGAAGCTCGACCGCTCGCTCGAGCAGACCGTCTCCTGACGCGCTGCGCCGCCAGGCGGCGAGAGGCAGCCCGTGAGACGCATTCATCAGCTCAGTCACCGCATCCCGGGGGTTCATCGTGCTGCACGACTCCGTACGCGTACTCGATCAGTTCCTCGACCGCTCCGGCACGCACGCGCTGTTCACCGGTGCGGCGATGGCCGAACTCGACCGGGAGGAGGAGTTCCCCGCCGAAGCCTGTGCGGCGCTGGACGCCTTCGGCCTCGCCTCCCACTACGTGGACGCCCGCCACGGGGGTCGGCTGCGTGACATGGTCGAGCTGGTCCGGCTGCAGCGCACCGTCGCTCGCCGAGATCTGACGGTCGCCGTCGCCCACGGAAAGACCTTCCTCGGTTCGGCCCCCGTCTGGATCGCGGGCTCCCCCGAACAGGCTGCCCGGCTCGCCGCGGCCGTGTGCGAGGGCGCGGTCGTGTCCTGGGCTCTCACGGAGCGCGACCACGGCAGCGATTTGCTGTCGGGACGGGTCACGGCTCTTCCGGAGAAGGACGGCTGGCGGATCAACGGCGAGAAGTGGCTGATCAACAACGCCACGCGCGGCCAGTACGTGTGCGTGCTCGCCCGGACGGCGGAGACGGGAGGACCGCGGGGATTCAGCCTGTTCCTGGTCGACAAGGAACAGCTGGCACCCGGCTCGTACCGGACGCTGCCGAAGGCGCGGACGCACGGCATCCGAGGTGCGGACATCAGTGGCATCGTCTTCGACGGCGCGCTCGTCCCGGCCGATGCGCTCGTGGGGGAGGTCGGAAGCGGCATCGAGACGGTCCTCAAGTCCCTCCAGCTGACCCGCACCATGTGCACCGCCCTGTCGCTCGGGGCTCTCGACCACGGACTGGCGATCGCTGCCGACTACGCCAACTCCCGAAATCTCTACGGGCGTTATCTCGGCGACCTGCCACGGGTCCGCCGTATCCTGGGCGAGGTCACCGCGGCCCTGGTCGTCGCGGACTCGGTCACCACGCTGGCCGCCCGGAGCATCCAGACGCTCACCCCCGAACTCAGTGTGATCTCCGCCGTCACCAAGGCGTTCGTACCGACACTCGTGCAGGACGCCCTCGAACGGATCTCTGAACTCCTCGGTGTGCGTGGCTTTCTGAGCGAGTCCTACCTTGACGGTGCCTTCGCCAAACTCGAGCGGGACCACCGGATCGTGGCGGTCTTCGACGGCAGCACAGCCGTCAACCGCAACGTGCTCATCGACCATTTCCCCGCGCTCGCCCGCGCATGGCGTGCCGGCTCGGCCGACCGGAACGCGGTGGCGCGCACCATGCCAGGTGCGTCTGCCACCCCCTTCGACCCGACGCGGCTGCGGCTGCTGTCGACCGGCGGGTGCAGCCTCGTACAACTCCTGCCCGAGTCCACCCAGAGCCTCAAGGACGCCGTGCAGGAAGGGCTCCTACCCCAGGAGGCCGCGCGGATGGCCGATGAGCTCCGTGCATCCGCGACGTCCGTGCACGCCGCCATGGCGGACCTGGAGCGAACTCCCAGGGACGTCCCCCAGGCCGCCTTCGACCTGGCGGCCCAGTACGAGCTGTGCTTCGCGGGGGCGGCCCTGATCCACCTGTGGCTCGACAGCGCGCGCACCTCGTACGACAGCCTGTGGCTGCGGGCCGGACTGGCCCTCGTACTCGCCAGGTTGGGCTTTGAGACCGACGAGGCGCGCGCCGAACCGTTCGACCTGCTGGCCGACCAGCTCCTGGGGTCCGACGGCCGCATTCCCGCCGCCCGCTCGGCCCAGCAGACACAGGGGAGCATTCTGTGACGACAGCGTCCACCGCCCCCGCCCTGCCCTCCCGGGTCGACACCCTGGACCGGCTGCTCGGCGATCCCGCCGACCCGGCGAATCCCGTCGGCCACGCCGCTGTGATCGCCGCCGACGAGCGGGGGGAGATGCTGCCGGCGGGCGAGGCTGTACTGCACGAGTTCGGCCTGAACGCCGAGTTCGTGCCCGCCGCCCTCGGCGGCCGTCTCACCCGCCTCGATCACCTCGTCGACGTGATGCGCACGGTCTACCGGCGTGACCCCTGTCTCGGCCTCGGTTACGGCGCCAGCTCCTTCATCGCAGGCGTCAACATCTGGACCATGGGCAGCGAGGAGCAGGGCCGGGCCGCTGCTGCCCACCTGCTCAACGGCAGCCGGGTGGCCGTCGCGTATCACGAACTGGCCCACGGCAACGACATGGCGCGCACCGAGTTCACCGCGCTGCCGAGCGGCGACGGGCGGCTCCTTCTCAACGGCCGCAAGGAAGTGATCACCAACGTCCAGCGCGCCGAGGCCATCGTGGTGTTCACCCGTACCTCGACCGCCCCCGGCAGCCGCAGCCACTCGCAGTTGTACATCGAGAAGTCCCGGCTTCCGGCCGGCCGGATGGCCTATCTGCCGCGGTTCCGCACCAGCGGCATGCGCGGAGTGCAACTCGGCGGTGTGGAGTTCCACGACTGCCCGCTGCCCGACGACGCCCTGCTCGGCGGTGCGGGGAAGGGGCTGGAAACCGCCCTGCGTTCGTTCCAGGTCACCCGCACCACACTGGTCTCGATGTCCACGGGCGTCGTCGACACGGCGCTGGAGACCACGCTGCGCCACGCGCGGGGCCGCCACCTGTACGGGCGGACAGCCGCCGATCTCCCGCACGTACGGTCGGTGCTGACCGGGGTGTTCTCGGATCTGCTCACGGCGGACTGCTTCGCGACCGTCGCGACCCGCGCCCTGCATCTGCTGCCGGCCGAGACGGCGATCCACGGCCAGGCCGTCAAGTACTTCGTGTCAAAGGCACTGATGGATGCCATGAACCAGCTCTCCTCGGTCCTCGGGGCGCATTTCTACTTGAGGGAGGGCCCCTCCGCGATCTTCCAGAAGATGCTGCGGGACATCCAGCCGGTGGGCTTCGGCCACGCTGCCCGCGCGGCCTGCCAGGTTTCGATGCTGCCGCAGCTGCCGCTGCTGGCCCGCCGCTCCTGGCTGGGTGACGCCACCGCGCCTGCCGGACTGTTCCGGCCGGGCGCCGACCTGCCGGCGATGGACTTCCGCAAGCTGGCGGTCACCGCCGGGGGCCGCGAGAGCCTGAGCACCACGCTCGCCGCCGCCCTCGCGGCCATGCCGGAGGGCGAGGGCCGCGCGTACTCCGCACTCCGCGCGTACGGCGAGCACTTCGCCCAGGAACTCGTCAGGCTCGCGGAGGAGTGCGCCGTGCTCTCGCCCGGCGAACTGTCCGTAGCGGCGAGTTCGTACGCGTACGACCTGACCACCCGATATGTGAACGTCCTGGTGGCAGCCGCGTGCTTCGAGACATGGCGGCAGGCCCGGATCACCGGTGACCCGCTCCTGTCGGACCCCGTCTGGGCGGCCGCCGCACTCCACAGGCTACGCGGCACCCCCGGTGGGGCGGACCGCAGCCTGCCGCCGTACCTCGAAGGCCCGTTGTGGGAGCGGTTGCTCGAACGCTTCGACCGCGCCCAGGGCTTCGGGCTCATCCCACGACGCACCGCGTCAGCCTGATTGGAGAAACGAGATGGAAGAGTCCTTGGTCAGGGACGACCCGGACACCATGCGCGAGTGGCTCGTGGAGCGGCTCGCCGAGCATCTACGCATGTCCCCCGACGAGCTCGAGCCGGACGTGCCGCTCAGCGACTACGGCCTGGACTCGCTCTACGCCCTGACAGTCGCGACCGAGATCGAGGACCACTTCGGGCTGACGGTCGATCCCACGATGATGTGGGACAACCCCACCGTCGACGCGCTCATCGAGGCGATCAGCGCGGAGCTGTCCCGCGCCGCCTGAGCAAGAACCGCCCAGCAAGAACGCCGGGCCCGGGGGTCGTCATCACGACACCCCGGCCCCGGCGCGCAGTCCACGCTGCCGTGCCGCAGTTGTGCCGCTCCGGGATGGGAAGAAAGTGTCCGACAACACCGTTCTCCGTACCGCCTCCGCCGCTCAGACCGGCATCTGGGTGGCGCAGCAACTGGAACCCGACAACCCGTTCTTCAACTGTGGCGTCGTCTTCACCCTCACCGGCTCGGTCGACCGTGCGGCTCTCCGCCGCGCCGTGACCCGGGCCGTCGCCGAGACGGAGACCCTGCGCACGCGGTTCCACGAGGCCCCGGACGGCGTCCGGCTCACCGTCGCGGCGGAGGGCGAGCCCTCTCTCCGGCTGATCGATCTGTCCGACGCAGAGGACCCCGCGGCGGCGGCAGAGGCCTGGATGCGCGACGATCTCGCTGTCGCGCTCGACCTGGCGGCCGGAGTTCCCTACACCCATGTGCTGTTCACCCTGGCACCCCGGCAGAGCCTGCTGTATTTCCGGTACCACCACATCGTCATGGACGGGTTCGGCCAGTTCCTCTACTGCCGCCGACTCGCCGAGCTGTACACCGGCTTCGAGGCCGGCCAGGAGCCTGGACCGTCCGTCGCCGCACCGCTGTCCCAGCTGCTCGACGAGGACCTTGCCTACCACGCGTCGGCCGAGCACGCCCGCGACGCGGCCTTCTGGCGGGCTGAGTACGCCGACCTGCCCGAAGGCACGCCGCTGGCCGGGCGGACAGCTCCCTCGGGCCCCAGCGTGCGCCACACCGTGACCCTCGACCAGCAGCGCGTCGACACGCTTCTCGGTACCGGGCGGGGGAGCGTGGGCGGTTGGTCCGCGGCGATCCTCGCTGCCACCGGGGCATATGTGCACCGATTCCTCGGCAGTCCTGAAGTGGTCATCAAACTCCCCATGGCCGCGCGCCGTTCGCCGGCGGGGCTGCGCACGCCTGCGATGCTCGCCAACGAACTGCCGGTCCGGCTCTCCGTCGGTCCGACGACCACCTTCACCGAGCTAGTGGGTCAGGCCGCTGAGAAGATCCGGCAGACGGTCCGCCACCAGCGCTACCGCGGTGACCTCCTGCGCGCCGATCTCGGACTGTCCGGTGATGCGGCGGCTCTGACCGGCCCACAGGTCAACGTCATGGCCTTCGAGCAGGAGTTCAGTTTCGGCTCGTGCCCAGCGGAGTACCGGCAGCTGTCGACCGGACTGGTCGCCGATCTCGTCATCAACGTCTACCGCATGCCGGGCGGCGCGGGCAGCCGCGCGGCCGGCATGCGTCTGGAGTTCAGCGGCAACAGCGCTCTCTACGATCACGACGACGTCGCCCGCCACCAGGAACGTTTCCTCGCCTTTCTGGAGCGAGCCGCCGCTGAACCCGACCGACCCTTGGCCGAGCTCGATCTGCTCACCGCGACCGAGCGGAGGTGCATGCTGAGGGAGTGGAACCACACAGGGACGGGCCTGCCCACCGTCACCTTGCCCGCCCTCTTCGAGTCCCAGGCCGCGCGCACGCCCGACGCCCCCGCGCTGCTCCACGACTCTGTTGAGCTCACCTACGTCGAGCTCAACACCCGGGCCAACCGCCTGGCTCATCTGCTGATCGCCCGCGGCGCGGGCCCCGAGCACTACGTCGGCCTTGTCCTGCCCCGTACCGCCGACCTTGTCGTCGCCTTGCTCGCCGTTCTCAAGGCCGGCGCCGCCTATCTGCCGGTCGACCCGGACTATCCGGCGGAGCGGATCGCCCACATGCTGGGCGACACCGCGCCGGGGCTGGTCCTCACCACGCCCGACCTAGCGGGCAGGCTCCCGCTCGGTTCGGCCGAGGTCCTGCTGCTCGACGACCTGGACACGGCCGGGCAGCCGGCGGACGATCCCACGGACCAGGATCGCGTTCGGCCACTGCGTCCCGCGCACCCCGCCTACGTCATCTACACCTCGGGGTCCACCGGTGTCCCCAAGGGGGTTCTCGGCCTGCACGGGGGCGCGGTGAACCGCCTCCTGTGGTTCGGCCGGGCATTCCCCTTCGACTCCGAGCGGCCGGTACTGGCCAAGAGCTCCCTCAGCTTCGTGGACGGCACCACCGAGCTGCTCGGCCCGCTGGTTCACGGTGCCCCCGTGGTGCTGTGCGGCGCCGAGGAGGCCCGCAGCGCCGCCGGGCTGACCGAACTCGTCGCTCGGCACGGGGTGTCCCGTACGACGGTGGTGCCCAGCCTGCTTGCCGAGCTCCTGGAGGGCGACGACGAGGGAGCCTTGGCTCCCTGCACGCTGTGGGTGACGAGCGGCGAGGCCCTTCCCCCGGCGTACGCCCGGCAGTTCGCGGCCTCGCTCCCACAGGCGCGCCTGCTCAACCTCTACGGCTCCTCCGAGGCCAGCGGCGACAGCCTGTACGCGGAGGTCACCGACGAGTCCGTTCGCATCGGACGGCCGATCGCCAACACGCACGTGTACGTGCTCGACACCGAGCTGCGCCCGGTCCCCGTGGGCGCTCCCGGTGAGCTGTACGTCGCGGGCGCGGGTCTGGCCCGCGGCTACCTGAACCGTCCTGGGCTGACCGCCGAGCGCTTCGTTGCCTGCCCCTTCGCACCGGGCGCCCGGATGTACCGCACCGGCGACCTCGCCCAGTGGACGGCTGACGGCGAACTCGAGTACCTCGGCCGTTCCGACCACCTGGTGAAGGTGCGCGGGTTCCGGGTGGAACCGGCGGAGATCGAGGCGGTGCTGGCGGCCCATCCGTCGGTGGAGCGCGCCCTGGTGGTGCAGCGGGAGGACCGGCCGGGCGACAAGCGGCTCGTCGCCTACGTCGTGGGCCAGGCCGAGCCCGCCGAACTGCGCGAGCGGGCCGCCCGTACCCTGCCGGACTACCTGGTCCCCTCGGCCGTCGTCGTCCTCGACGCGCTGCCGTTGACCGCCAACGGCAAGCTGGACCGGCGGGCGCTGCCTGCCCCGCGCTACGAGTCCCGGGGCGCGGCACCGCGGACGGCACGCGAACGGCAGCTGGGCGCGCTCATCGCCGAAACCCTCGGACTGGAGTCCGTCGGGGCCGACCTGAGTTTCTTCGACCTCGGCGGTGACAGCATCCTCGCGGTCCGGCTGGTCAGCCGCGCGCGCCGGGCAGGACTGGCGTTCACCGCGCAGGACGTCTTCGTGCACCGTACGGCGCAGGGCCTGGCCTCCGTCGCAGCGGAGGCGGCCGAGTCCGCGGACGACGCTGCGTACGTCCTGGAATCTCCCCTGCCGGAGGACGAGCGGGAGCTCCTCGGCGTGCCCGAGAGCACCCAGGTGCTGCCGCTGACACCACTCCAGGAAGGTCTGCTCTTCCACAGCGTCTTCGACGAGAGCCGACCCGACCTCTACACCGTGCAGGCCGTCCTCGAACTCGGTGGTGGCCTCGACGTTCCCGCGCTCAAGGCCGCGGCCACGGCCCTGCTCGACCGGCACGATGCCCTGCGCGCGGGATTCGTGCACGAGGGGCTCAGCCGCGCCGTGCAGATCGTTCCCCGCGATGCGGCCCTCGACTGGTGTGAGTCGGCTGCCGCCGACGGCCTGGAGCTGGAGGAACTTCTGGCGAGGGAGCGGGTCCGGCGCTTCGCCCTGGACCGGCCACCTCTCGTGCGGTTCTTGCTGGTCCGCACCGGACCCGGCCGCCACTGCCTGGCGGTCACTGCCCACCACGCGGTCCTCGACGGCTGGTCGCTGCCGGTCGTCGTGCGGGACCTGCTGGAGTCCTACGCGGGCCATCGTCCGCGCCCCCGGCCCCAGCCCCTGCACCGCTACCTGGAGTGGCTGGCGCGCCGCGACACCGAGGGCGCCCGGCAGGCCTGGACCGCCGCGTTCGAGGGGTTGGCGGAGCCCGCCCTGCTGGCTCCGGGCGCGGCGGGCCGTACGCCAACGGCACCGCAGCGCGTCCTGCGAACCCTGTCTGCGGGACTCACCGCGCGCCTCGACGAGCGGGCCCGCTCCCTGGGCGTCACGCTCAACTCGCTGACCAGCACGGCCTGGGCGCTCACCTTGTCCCAGCTGATGGGACGCCAGGACCTGGTCTTCGGCACCACGGTGTCGGGACGGCCCGCGGAACTCGACGGGGTCGAGGACAAGGCCGGTCTGTTCATCAACACGCTGCCGCTGAGGGTCCGGCTCGACCCGGCGGAGTCCGTGGGCACCCTGGCCCTACGGCTCCAGCGGGAACAGACCTCACTGATGCCGCACCAGTACACGGGCCTGGCGGCCATCCAGCGCTGGGTCGGCCTCGGAGAGCTCTTCGACACGTCGACGGTCTTCGAGAACTACCCGCTGGACCGCTCCACGATCAGTGCACTCGCCGAGGGCGCAGGTCTCACCCTTGACGACGCCCGGGCCCACGAAGGTGCCCACTACGCGCTGAGCCTGGTGATCCACCCCGGTCCGGAACTGGCGCTGCGTCTCGACCACCAGCCCGACCTCGTGGGCCGGCCGATGGCCACGCGTGCCCTGGACGCCTTCGTGCGCGCGCTGGAAGCGCTGGCCGCGGATGCGGACGTGCCGGTGGGCCGGATGGACGTGCTGGCGGAGGCCGAGCGGGAGCAGGTGCTCGCGGGGTGGAACGCCACAGCACGGGACGTGGTGGAACCCGCGCTTCCGCAGTGGTTCGAGGCACAGGCCGCCCGCACTGCGGATGCAGTGGCCCTGGTCTTCCAGGGCATGGAAATGACGTACGCGCAGCTCGACGCGCGGGCCAACCGCCTTGCCCGACTGCTGGCCGAGCAGGGGGCGGGCCCCGGCCGACGGGTCGCGGTCGTGCTCCCGCGATCAGCGGACCTGGTGTGCGTACTGCTGGCGGTGGCGAAGACCGGGGCGGCGTATCTCCCGGTGGACCCGGAGTTCCCGGCGGAGCGGAGGGCGTACATCCTCGCGGACGCCGCTCCCGCACTCGTGATCGACGAAGCCTGGCTGGCGGCCTCGACGGCGGTCGCCGAACGGTTCGCGGACACGGGCCTCGGCCCGGTGGAGCCGTCCGCGGCGGCCTATGTGATCTACACGTCGGGCTCGACGGGCCGGCCCAAGGGCGTGGTGGTTGGACACGCAGCGCTTGTGAACTTCCTGGGATGGTTCCGGGAGACGCTGGGGATGCGCCCCGGGGACCGGCTGCTCGCCGTGACGACGGTCGGGTTCGACATCGCGACGCTGGAACTGTTCGTGCCGCTGTTGTCGGGCGCCACGGTGGTCCTCGCGGACCGGGACACCGTGCGTGACCCGGAGGCGCTGGGAGCGCTGGTGACGGCGGCCGGGGTATCGGTCATGCAGGCGACGCCGAGTCTGTGGCGTGCTCTGGTGGACGCGGTCCCGGACGCCGAAGCGGTGCTGTCCGGTGTGCGGGTGCTGGTGGGCGGCGAGGCGCTGCCGGCCGATCTCGCGGACCGGCTGAGGGGCGCGGCCCGTTCGGTGCTCAACGTGTACGGGCCCACCGAGACGACCGTGTGGTCGACGGCGGGCGAGGTGTCGCCCGGCAGCGCGGTACGGGGATCGATCGGCCGGCCGATCGCGAATACGCGGGTATACGTGCTCGACGGTGTGTTGCGGCCGGCGCCGGTCGGGACGGCCGGTGAGCTGTACATCGCAGGTGCCGGCCTGGCCTCGGAGTACTGGAACCAGCCGGGTCTGACAGCGGAGCGCTTCGTCGCCGATCCGTTCGACGGGCCGGGCGACCGCATGTACCGGACCGGGGATCTGGTGCGCTGGTCCCGGGACGGGGACCTGGAGTACGTGGGCCGGGTCGACCACCAGGTGAAGGTGCGGGGCTACCGCATCGAGCCCGGGGAGATCGAGGCCGTGCTGCTGCGGCACACGGAGGTCTCGCAGGCCGTCGTGGTGGTACGGGAGGACCGGCCCGGCGAGCGGCGGCTGGTGGCGTACACCGTGGGCGCGGCCGACAGCGCGGAGCTGCGGGACTTCGTGGCACGGGAGTTGCCCGACTACATGGTGCCGTCGGTGTTCGTGATGCTGGCTGAGCTGCCGCTGACACCGAACGGGAAGCTCGCCCGGTCGGCGCTGCCCGCTCCGGGCGCTGAGGATGTCGTGTTGTCGGGACGCGGAGCGCGCAACCCCCGTGAGGAGCGGCTTTGCGGGCTGTTCGCGCAGGTCCTGGGAGTCCCGGGGGCCGGCATCGACGACAGTTTCTTCGACCTCGGAGGTGACAGCATCGTCGCCGTGCGGTTGGTGGGACTCGCCCGCAAGGCCGGGTTCCCCCTCACCGTCAAGGACGTGTTCACCCACCGCACTGTGGCCGGGCTGGCGGAGGCCACGACCGGCGCTGTTCTCGAGGAGATCCGTCCGGACCTCCTTCGGCCGCCGGTGGAGGGCACTGAACTGGCCCGGGTGACCGAGGCTCTGCCCGGTCCCGGCGAGGTGTTGCCGCTGTCTCCGCTGCAGGAGGGCCTGCTCTTCCACAGCGTCTTCGACGAGAACGCCCCCGAGATCTACACCCTCCAGGTGGGGGTCGAGCTCCTCGGGCGGCTCGACGCGGGCAGGCTGAAGGCGGCGGCCCACGCTCTGCTCGCCCGGCACGAGGCGCTGCGCTCCGGATTCCTCGTCGAGGGGCTGAGCCGGGCGGTCCAGTTCACGCAGCACGACGTGCCGGTGGACTGGACCGAGGCCGAGGTTGCCGACGACACGGCGCTGCGGCACATGCTGACGCGTGAGCGTGAGCGGCGGTTCGACCTGGCCGCGCCGCCGCTCGTACGGTTCCTGCTCGCCCGTACCGCGCCGGACCGCCATGTGCTCGCGCTGAGTGTCCACCACGCCGTGCTGGACGGCTGGTCGCTGCCGGTGGTGGTGCGGGAACTGCTGGAGTTGTACCGGGGCGAGGGCACCCTGCCGCCCGTACGGCCCTTCCGCGACCATCTCGCATGGCTGGCCGGCCGCGACCGGACCGCCGCAGAACAGGCCTGGCAGCAGGCCCTCGCCGGACTGGAGGAGCCGACCCGGGTGGCCGCGGCTGCGGCGGGGCGGGTTCCGCAGCGGCCGGAGCGGCTGGAGTCCGCTCTGTCGGTGTCGGCGACCGCCAAGCTGACCGAGCAGGCCCGCACACTCGGCGTCACCCTCAACACCGTCGTCCAGGCAGCCTGGGGCCTCACCCTCGCCCGCTCCCTCGGACGCGACGACATCGTCTTCGGCATCACCGTCTCCGGACGCCCAGCCGAAACCGACGGCATCGAAAACATGGTCGGCCTCTTCATCAACACCGTCCCCCTGCGCCTGACCGTCAACCCCGCCGAAACACTCACCGACCTCCTCAACCGCCTCCAGAACGAACAGACCCGACTCCTCGACCACAACCACCTCGGCCTCGCCGACATCCAGCACACCACCGGGCACGGCGAACTCTTCGACACCTCACTCGTCTTCGAGAACTACCCCCTCGACCCCACCGCTCTCCAGGACGGCGCCGCCGCGGCATCCCTGCGCATCGGCGAGGTGTACCCGCACGACGCGGTGCACTATGCCCTCGGGCTGGTCCTGGTGCCCGGCGACGAACTCCGCTACCGGCTGGACTTCCAACCGGACCTGGTCGGCCGTACGGCCGCCGAGGCATACCTGGCCCGATTCGCCCGGGTGCTGGAGACCGTCGCCTCCGACGGCCGGCTGCCTGTCGGACGGCTGGAGGTACTGGACGAGGCCGAGAAGCAGCGGGTCCTGCGGACCTGGAACGACACCGCGCACCCCGTACCGCTGAGCACCCTGGCCGAGGTGTTCGAGGCACAGGTCGCCCGCACCCCCGATGCCACGGCCGTGGTGTACGAGGCCGAAGAGCTCACCTACGCCGAGCTCAACGCGCGGGCCAACCGGCTCGCCCGGCTGCTCGTCGAGCACGGTGCCGGCCCGGAGCGCCGCGTCGCGATCGCCCTGCCACGCTCGCTCGACCTGGTCGTGGCCATCTACGCGGTGATCAAGGCGGGTGGCGCGTATCTGCCGGTCGACCCGGAGTATCCCGCGGACCGCATTGCCTACGTGTTGGACGACGCCGGTCCTCAGCTCCTGGTGACCCGGAGCGAGACGGCCGAACGGCTGCCGGACAACGGCACCGCTCGTCTCCTGCTGGACGAGGCGGACACGGCCGGTTACGCCTCCGTCGACCTCACGGACGTGGAGCGGACGGCTCCGGCGTCGCTCTCGCACCCCGCGTACGTCATCTACACCTCCGGCTCCACCGGGCGACCCAAGGGCGTGGTCGTGGACCACGCGGCCATCGGCAACCGGCTGCGCTGGATGCAGGGCGCCTACGGACTGAGCAGTACGGACCGTGTGCTCCAGAAGACGGTGTTCAGCTTCGACGTCTCGGTGTGGGAGTTCTTCTGGCCGCTGGCCGAGGGCGCAGCCCTGGTCGTCGCACGGCCAGACGGCCACAAGGACGCGGCCTATCTCGCCGAGCTGATCCGGACCCAGCGGGTCACGACCGTGCACTTCGTGCCGTCGATGCTCCAGGCCTTCCTGCAGGAGCCCGGCACGGCGAACTGCACCTCTCTGCGCCGGGTGATCTGCAGCGGTGAGGCGCTGCCGGGCGAGCTTGCCCAGCAGTTCCACGAGCGGTTCGACGCGGAGTTGCACAACCTCTACGGCCCGACCGAGGCCGCGATCGACGTGACTGCGTGGATGTGCCGCCCGCAGAACACCGGTGCATCGGTGCCGATCGGACGGCCGATCTGGAATATCACGACCCGCGTCCTGGACAGCGGTCTGCGCCCCGTGCCCGTCGGCACGCCCGGCGAGCTCTATCTGTCCGGCGCCGGTCTGGCCCGCGGCTATCTGAACCGGGCCGGGCTGACCTCCGAGCGGTTCGTCGCCGACCCGTACGGTCCGGTGGGCTCCCGGATGTACCGGACCGGGGATGTGGCCCGGTGGCGGGCGGACGGCGTTCTGGAGTACATCGGGCGCACCGACCACCAGGTGAAGATTCGCGGTTTCCGTATCGAACTGGGCGAGATCGGTTCGGCGTTGGCGGCACACCCTGGTGTCGCGTGGGCCGAGGCCGTGGTCCGGGAGGACCGGCCGGGAGACCGAAGGCTCGTCGCTTACGTCCTGCCGTCGGGCAGTGGCCTCCCGCCTGAACAGCTGCGCGGCCATCTGGCGGCGACACTCCCCGACTACATGGTGCCGTCGGCCTTCGTGGCCCTCGACGCGCTGCCGCTGACCCCGAACGGGAAGCTGGACCGCAAGGCGCTGCCGGCGCCGGACCAACCCGCCGCAGGGAAGAGCGGCCGGGAACCGCGCACCGACGCCGAGCGGATCCTGGGCCGGCTCTTCGGCGCGGTGCTGGGGGTCACCGGTGTAGGCGTCGACGACGGGTTCTTCGACCTCGGCGGCGACAGCATCATGTCGATCCAGCTGGTCGGCAGGGCCCGGCGCGAGGGCCTGGTCCTGACGGCGCGTGACGTCTTCGAGCAGCGCACGGTCGCAGCTCTCGCCGCGGTCGCCGGGCGGACGGCGGAGATCGGTGCGGACGAGCGGGACGTCGCCGTCGGCCCCGTCCCGCTCACTCCCATCGCTCACTGGCTGGCCGAACGCGGCGGCCCCGTGGACGGGTTCGCCCAGTCCGTGGCGGTGCACACGCCCGCCGGGACCAGCCATGCCGGTCTGCTGGTGGCCGTACGGACCGTGCTTGACCGCCATGACACGCTGCGTATGCGGCTGGCCGGCGACACCGCCTGGGAGCTGGAGATCGGCGAGCCCGGATCGGTGCCGGAAGAGGCCTGCCTGCGGCGGGTGGACGCCGTGGGTATCACGGGCGCGGCGCTGGACGAGCTGACGGCCCGGCACGCCGCGGCCGCCAGGGCGCGGCTCGCCCCGCGCAGGGGCACCATGCTGCAACTGGTGTGGCTCGACCGGGGACCGGCGGAGTCCGGGCGGCTGGTGCTGGTCGCGCACCATCTCGTCGTGGACGGCGTGTCGTGGCGGATCCTGCTGCCCGATCTGACGGCGGCCTATACGGCGGCGGTGGCTGGTGGAACACCGGACGCCGCTCCGGCCACCCGTTCCTTCCGGTCGTGGGCGCGCGGCCTGCAGAGTTCCGGCGTCGAGGGCGCGTACCGCCGGCAGCTTCCCTACTGGCGTGGGGTGCTCACGGGGGAGGGCACCGAGGAGTCCGCCTCCGTCCGGCTCGACCCGGAGCTCGACACATACGGCAGCGCGGCATCGCTGACGCTGCGGCTGCCCGCCGAGGTGACCGCGGACGTCCTGACATCCGTCGGTTCCCGCTACAGGGCAGGGGTCAATGACGTGCTGCTCGCCGCGTTCGCGCTGGCGGCCACCTCGTCGTGGCGGCCCGCGCACAGCACATCTGTGCTGGTGGACGTCGAGGGGCATGGGCGCGACGACCTGCCGGCCGCCCGCAATGGTGCCGTCGGCACGGGTGCCTCCGCCACCGATGTGGCCGCCACCGTGGGCTGGTTCACCAGCCTGTTTCCGGTACGGCTGGACACCAGTGCCCTCGACGGGCCGGGACGGGCCGGGGTGCGGGCGGGCGGACGGGAAGCGGGCCTGCTGCTCAAGCACGTCAAGGAGCAGCTGCGGGCGGTGCCGGACAACGGGACGGGCTACGGAGTGCTGCGGTATCTCGACCCGGCCGCCTCGGATGAGCTGTCCGCACTGCCACAGCCCGTTCTGGGCTTCAACTACCTCGGCCGCGTGACCCGGGACGAAGACGCCGACTGGGCCGTCGTCCCGGACAGCCAGGGCATCGGCGGCTCAGCCGACGCCGGCACCCCTCTCGCCCACGCGGTGGAGCTGAACGCCCTCGCCGTCGAGGGCGCGGAGGGCCCCGAGCTCGTCGCCACCTGGACCTGGGCGAGGCGGCTCGTCAGCGAGGACGACGTACGCGCGCTGGCGGACGAATGGTTCACCGTTCTGCGCGGCCTGGCCAGGCACGCCCGCCGCGCCGACGCGGGCGGTCTGACGCCGTCGGACATAGCGCTCGCGGGGCTGGGCCAGCGGGAGATCGAGATTCTGGAGCGCCGACTGCCGACCCTGGAGGACGTACTGCCGCTGTCGCCTCTGCAGGAGGGTCTCCTCTTCCACCACGCCTTCGACCAGACGGCCGACAAGGACGACTCCGGCGACGTCTACACCACGCAGCTCGCCCTGGACATCGAGGGACCGGTGAACCCCGGTGCCCTCGCAGCGGCCGCGGACGCCCTGCTGGACCGGCATGCCAACCTGCGGACAGCGTTCGTCCACGAGGGGCTGGGCCGACCGGTCCAGGCCGTCCTGCGCGACGTACCGCTCGCGTGGGACGAGGTGGATCTGCGGAGCCTGCCCGAGACCGACCGCGAACGGGAGGCCCGTCAGGTCCTGGAGGCCGAGCGCGCCCGCCGGTTCGACCCGGCGCGGCCTCCGCTCGTTCGGTTCACGCTGGTGCGCACGGACACCTCGCGGTACTGCTTCGCGATCACGTCCCACCATGTGCTGTGGGACGGCTGGTCGCTGCCGGTGGTGGTGCGGGAACTGCTGGAGTTGTACCGGGGCGAGGGCACCCTGCCGCCCGTACGGCCCTTCCGCGACCATCTCGCATGGCTGGCCGGCCGAGACCGGAACGCCGCAGAACAGGCCTGGCAGCAGGCCCTCGCCGGACTGGAGGAGCCGACGCGGATGGCGGTTTCGCCCGTCGAACGCACGCCGCTCTTGCCGGACACCGTCGACTTCGGTCTGTCGGTGTCGGCGACCGCCAAGCTGACCGAGCAGGCCCGCACACTCGGCGTCACCCTCAACACCGTCGTCCAGGCAGCCTGGGGCCTCACCCTCGCCCGCTCCCTCGGACGCGACGACATCGTCTTCGGCATCACCGTCTCCGGACGCCCAGCCGAAACCGACGGCATCGAAAACATGGTCGGCCTCTTCATCAACACCGTCCCCCTGCGCCTGACCGTCAACCCCGCCGAAACACTCACCGACCTCGTCAAGCGCCTCCAGAACGAACAGACCCGACTCCTCGACCACAACCACCTCGGCCTCGCCGACATCCAGCACACCACCGGGCACGGCGAACTCTTCGACACCTCACTCGTCTTCGAGAACTACCCCCTCGACCCCACCGGCTTCGACGCACTCACCGAAGGCACCGGCATCCGCCTGACGGGGGCCCGGACCCACGACGCGGTGCACTACACCTACGGCCTCGTCGCGGTGCCGGGCGCGGAACTGCGGTTCCGGCTGGACTTCCAACCGGACCTGGTCGGCCGTACGGCCGCGACAGCTGTCGCGGACCGGCTGCTGCGGGCCTTGGAGGCGCTGGCCGAGTGGCCAGGCCTGCCCGCCGGGCGCGTCGGATTGCTGGACGCCACCGAGCGGCGGCTGCTCGACACCTGGGGCACACGGACGGGCCAGGTCGCATCGGGCGGGCTGCCCGAGCTCTTCCAGGCGCAGGT
Source organism: Streptomyces sp. CA189 (assembly GCF_056428985.1). Lineage (NCBI taxonomy): Bacteria > Bacillati > Actinomycetota > Actinomycetes > Kitasatosporales > Streptomycetaceae > Streptomyces > Streptomyces sp. CA189. The sequence continues at coordinate 49,930 of NZ_JBWJVM010000019.1, forward strand.
GGCCCGCACCCCGGACGCCACGGCGGTGGCGTCCGAGGAAGGGGATCTGACGTACGCCGAGCTCAACGCGCGGGCCAATCGGCTCGCCCGGCTGCTCGTCGAGCGCGGTGCGGGCCCGGAACGCCGTGTCGCGGTGCTGCTGCCGCGCTCGATCGACCTCGTGGTCACACTGCTGGCCGTCATGAAGTCCGGCGCGGCGTATGTGCCCGTGGACCCGGACTACCCGGCCGAGCGCATCACCCACATCCTGCGGGACGCCGATCCGGCGCTGGTCGTCGACGCGGACTGGCTCGCCCATGCCGAAGCCGACGTAGCGCGTCGGAATGCCGGCGATCTGCCGCCGTTCGCCGCGGCGCACCCGGCCTATGTGATCTACACCTCCGGTTCGACCGGCGTGCCCAAGGGCGTCTCCGTCAGTCACACGGGCATCGCGAGCCTGGTGGCCGGGCAGTCCGAGGTGTTCGCGGTGGTGCCGGACAGCAGGGTGCTGTGGTTCGCGTCACCGAGCTTCGACGCGGCCGTCTCCGAGCTGGGCATGGCCCTGCTGACAGGCGCCGCACTCGTCGTTGCCCCCGCCGAGCACCTCGCCCCGGGCCCCGCCCTCGAGGATCTGGTGGCGCGGCAGCGGGTCACGCATGTGACGCTGCCCCCAACGGCGCTGGCCGTCCTCGCAGACGGGGCGCTGGAGAGTGTGACGACGCTGGTAGTGGCGGGCGAGGCTGCCGCATCCGACCTGGTGGCGCGGTGGTCCGTCGGCCGGAGGATGATCAATGCGTACGGGCCCACGGAGACAACGGTGTGCGCGAGCATGAGCGAGCCGCTGTCGGGGAAGCGGGTGCCGCCGATCGGGGTCCCGATCGTCAACAGCAGGCTGTACGTACTGGACGGCTCCCTGCTCCCCGTACCTGTGGGCACCCCCGGCGAGCTGTACGTCGCGGGTCGCGGTCTGGCCCGCGGCTATCTGAACCGTCCGGGGCTGACCGCCGAGCGCTTCGTCGCCTGCCCGTTCACCTCGGCGGGCGAGCGCATGTACCGCACTGGCGACGTCGTCCGCTGGACCGCCGACGGGGAACTCGAGTACCTGGGCCGGTCCGACGACCAGGTCAAGATCCGCGGCTTCCGGGTCGAGCCGGGTGAGGTGGCCGCGGCCCTGGGGGCTCATCCCTCGGTTGCCCGCGGCGCCGTCGTGGTGCGCGAGGACCGGCCGGGCGACAAGCGGCTCGTCGGCTACGTCGTGCCCGTGCCCGGCACCACGGCCGACCCGGCGGAGTTGCGTCGGCACGTCGCCGCACGGCTGGCGGAGTACATGGTGCCCTCTGCGTTCGTGTCGGTGGAGACGCTGCCGCTGACTCCGAACGGCAAGCTGGACCGCGAGGCCCTGCCCGCGCCGGAGTACGGGATCCAGGAGCGGTACCGCGCTCCGCGGTCACCGCGCGAGGAGATCCTGTGCGGCCTGTTCGCCGAGGTCCTCGGCGTGGACCGGGTCGGCATCGACGACAACTTCTTCGACCTCGGCGGCCACTCACTCCTCGCCACCCGGCTCGCCAACCGCATCCGCGCCACGCTCGGCACCGAACTCTCCATCCGCGAGCTGTTCGCGACGCCCACGCCGGCCGCACTCGCGGCGGGGGACGGCACGGCGACGGACCGTGCCCGCGTCACGTCGGGCGAGCGACCCCCGCGGCTGCCGCTGTCCTTCGCACAGGAACGCCTGTGGTTCCTCAACCAGTTCGCCCAGGCGCCCGCAACTTACAACATCCCCGCGGTGTTGCGGCTCACCGGGGAACTGGACCGGGACGCTCTGGAGCGCGCGCTCGGCGACGTGGTCGCGCGGCACGAGTCGCTGCGGACGCTCTTCGTCGAGGACGCCGAGGGACCGCACCAGCGGGTGCTCGCCCCCGATGCCGCCCGGCCGCACCTGGAGACGGTGCGTACGGACGAGGGACAGCTCGACGGGCTGCTGCGCGAAGCGGTCGGCCTCGGCTTCGATCTGGCAGCCGAACCGCCCCTGCGCGCCCGGCTCTTCTCCCTCGCACCCGGTGACCATGTGCTGCTGCTCGTGGTCCACCACATCGCGGGCGACGGCTGGTCCGTCGGACCGATGGCGCGCGATCTGACGGCGGCCTACGCGGCACGCAGCACCGGTCAGGAGTGGGCAGGCCCCGGTCTTCCGGTGCAGTACGCGGACTACTCCCTGTGGCAGCGGGAGGTGCTGGGCGCCGAGGACGACCCGGACAGTGTCGTCTCGCGGCAGCTCGCCTTCTGGCGGGGGGCCCTGGAAGGGCTGCCGGAGGAGCTCGACCTGCCGCTGGACCGCCGGCGGCCCGCGGTCGCGACCCATGCCGGTGGCTCGGTGGAGTTCGAGGTGCCGTCCGCGCTGCACGAGCGGCTGACGGCGGTGGCGAGGGAGTTCGAGGCCAGTCCGTTCATGGTGGTGCAGGCCGCGCTGGCGACCCTGCTGTCCCGGCTCGGGGCGGGGACCGACATCCCGATCGGCACCCCGATCGCCGGGCGCACCGATGACGCCGTCGAGGATCTCATCGGGTTCTTCGCCAACACCCTGGTGCTGCGCACCGACCTGTCCGGCAACCCCACCTTCCGCGAACTCGTCGCCCGTGTACGCGAGTTCGACCTGGCCGCCTATGCCCACCAGGACGTGCCCTTCGAACGACTGGTGGAGATCCTCAACCCCGCCCGCTCGACCTCCCGCCACCCCTTGTTCCAGACCGTCCTCAGCTGGAACGACACCGTGGAGCAGGCGCTCGGCTCGCTGCGCTCGTTGCCGGGGCTCTCCGTCCACGCCCAGTCGCTCGACGCCGGAATCGCGAAGTTCGACCTCGTCGTGGCATTCGAGGAACGGCGTGCCGCGGACGGCACGTCGGCCGGCCTGCAGGGCACGCTGACGTACAGCACGGACCTGTACACGTCCCGTACCGCGCGCTCGCTCGCCGAGCGCCTGTTGCGGGTGCTCGACGCGGTGCTCACCGACCCGGACCGGCTCGTCACCCGCGTGGAGGTGACCGACGCGGCCGAGCGGGAAAGGCTGCTGGCCGCCGCCGGGCAGGGTGCGGCGGCCGCGCCCACGGAGACGCTCGCCGAACTGTTCGAGCGTCAGGCGGCGCATGCACCGGATGCGGTGGCCGTCTCGTTCGGTGCGCAGGCCTTGTCGTACGGAGAGCTGAACAGGCGGGCGAACCGGCTGGCCCGGCTGCTCGTGGAGCGCGGTGCGGGCCCGGAGCGGTTCGTTGCGATCGCGTTGCCCCGCTCGGCGGAGCTGGTGGTCGCCCTGTTGGCCGTGGTGAAGTCGGGGGCGGCCTACGTACCCGTCGATCCCGGATATCCGGCGGACCGCATCGCGTACGTTCTGGCCGATGCGGCTCCCCGGCTGGTGGTGACTCGTACGGAGATCGCCGACCGGCTGCCGCACGACCCGGACCGGCGCACGTTCATCCTGGACGCGGAGGAGACCGCGCAGGCGCTGGCCGCGTGCGAGGACCACGATCTCGCTCCGGCCGAGCGTGGCGCCAGGCGGCCGGCCCATCCGGCCTATGTGATCTACACCTCGGGATCCACGGGACGCCCCAAGGGTGTCGTGGTGCCGCACGGAAACGTGGTGCGGCTGTTCACGGCGACGCAGGAGATGTACGGCTTCGGCGCGGACGACGTGTGGACGCTGTTCCACTCCAGCGCGTTCGACTTCTCCGTGTGGGAGCTGTGGGGAGCGCTGCTGTACGGCGGGCGACTGGTCGTGGTGCCGTTCGAGGTCAGTCGAACGCCGGTGGAGTTCCTCCGGCTGCTCGTGCGGGAGCGCGTGACCGTCCTCAACCAGACGCCTTCCGCCTTCTACCAGCTCATCCAGTCCGACCAGGATCACCCGGAGCTCGGCGACCAGCTGAGTCTGCGCTGGGTCGTCTTCGGCGGCGAGGCCCTGGATCTCAGCCGACTGGACGCGTGGGGACGGCGGCACGGTGACACCGGGCCCGTACTGGTCAACATGTACGGCATCACCGAGACCACCGTCCATGTCAGCGCCCGCGTCCTCGACCGCTCCCTGTGGGCCGGCCACTCCCCGAGCCTCATCGGTGCCGGCATCGCCGACCTGCGGGTCTATGTGCTCGACGGTGCGCTCCGGCCGGCTCCGGCCGGGGTCACGGGCGAACTGTACGTCGCGGGTGCGGGTCTGGCGCGCGGCTATCTGAACCGTCCGGGGCTGACCGCGGAACGGTTCGTCGCCTGCCCGTTCACCTCGGCGGGCGAGCGCATGTACCGCACTGGCGACCTCGCCCGGTGGACGATCGACGGGGAGCTGGAATATCTGGGCCGGTCCGACGACCAGGTCAAGATCCGCGGCTTCCGGATCGAGCTCGGGGAGGTCGAGGCCGCGCTGCTGGAGCACCCGGAGGTTGCCCAGGCGGCGGTGATCGTCCGCGAGGACCAGCCGGGCGACAAGCGTCTCGTCGCGTACGCCGTACCCGGCGAGAACCCGCCGGACATCGCCTCGGTGCACGCGCTGCTGTCGTCGGAACTGCCGGAGTACATGGTGCCGTCCGCGGTGATGTTCCTCCCGGCGCTGCCGTTGACCACCAACGGCAAGCTGGACCGCACGGCCCTGCCCGCGCCGGAGTACGGGATCCAGGAGCGGTACCGCGCTCCGCGGTCACCGCGCGAGGAGATCCTGTGCGGCCTGTTCGCCGAGGTCCTCGGCGTGGACCGGGTCGGCATCGACGACAACTTCTTCGACCTCGGCGGCCACTCACTCCTCGCCACCCGGCTCGCCAACCGCATCCGCGCCACGCTCGGCACCGAACTCTCCATCCGCGAGCTGTTCGATGCGCCGACGGTCGTCTCCCTCGGGCGGGCGCTGGCGGCGGGTTCGCAGGCCGACGGCGCACGGCGTCCCGTCATACGCCAAGAGCGCGGGCACGAGCGGATTCCGCTGTCGTTCGCCCAGCGGAGGCTGTGGTTCCTGCACCGCTTCGACGGCCCCAGCGCCACCTACAACATTCCCCTGGCCCTCCGGCTGACCGGCGAGTTCGACCGGGAGGCGATGGAGTCGGCGCTGGCCGACCTGGTCGCGCGGCACGAGTCGCTGCGCACGGTCTTCGCCGAGGACGACGACGGCCCGTACCAGATGGTGCTGGACCAGGCCCGGCCGCGGCTGCACACGGCGACGACCGAGGCCGAGCTGCGGGAGGAGGCCCTGTACTCCTTCGATCTGAGCGCCGAGACTCCGCTGCGCGCGGTGCTGTGGGACCAGGCACCGGACCTGCACGTGCTGCTTCTCGTGGTTCATCACATCGCGGGCGACGGCCGCTCGACCGGCCCGCTCGCGCGGGACCTGACCACCGCCTACGCGGCACGCCTGGCGGGCAGAACCCCGCAGTGGGCCGAACTCCCGGTCCAGTACGCCGACTACACGCTGTGGCAGCGGGAGGTGCTGGGTGCGGAGGACGACCCGGACAGTGTCGTCTCGCGGCAGCTCGCCTTCTGGCGGGGGGCCCTGGAAGGGCTGCCGGAGGAGCTCGACCTGCCGCTGGACCGCCGGCGGCCCGCGGTCGCGACCCATGCCGGTGGCTCGGTGGAGTTCGAGGTGCCGTCCGCGCTGCACGAGCGGCTGACGGCGGTGGCGAGGGAGTTCGAGGCCAGTCCGTTCATGGTGGTGCAGGCCGCGCTGGCGACCCTGCTGTCCCGGCTCGGGGCGGGGACCGACATCCCGATCGGCACCCCGATCGCCGGGCGCACCGATGACGCCGTCGAGGATCTCATCGGGTTCTTCGCCAACACCCTGGTGCTGCGCACCGACCTGTCCGGCAATCCCACCTTCCGCGAACTCGTCGCCCGTGTACGCGAGTTCGACCTGGCCGCCTATGCCCACCAGGACGTGCCCTTCGAACGGCTGGTGGACGCGCTGGATGTGACGCGCTCGACCTCCCGGCATCCGCTGTTCCAGACCGTCCTCACCCTGGACGACACTGCGGATCAGGAGGCCCTCGCCCACACCCTCCGGTTGCCCGGACTGACCGTGGCCGGGCACGAACTCCGTACGAACATCGCCAAGTTCGATCTATCCGTCACTTTCGTTCGGACCCATCCTGACGGCTGGGGTCTCACCGGCCGGATCGACTTCGCGACCGACCTGTACGACGTCATCACCACCGAGCGGCTGGCCGCCCGCCTGGTACGCATACTGGAGGCGGCCCTCGCCGATCCCGACCTACCGGTCACCCGTATCGACGTACTGAGCGGCACCGAACGCGGCGCGCTTCTGGAGGACCGCAACGACACGGCACGCGCCACGCCCGGCGGAACGCTGCTCGGACTCTTCGAGAGCCACGCGACAGCCACCCCGGACAAGGCCGCGGTCGTCGCCGACGGCGAGGCTCTCAGCTACGCCGAACTGACGGCGCGGGCCCACCGGCTCGCGCACCGGCTGCGCCGTTCCGGCGTGGGCGCCGAGTCGCGGGTCGCGCTCCTCATGGAACGCTCGGTCGACCTCGTCGTCGCCGTGCTCGCCGTACTCAAGGCGGGCGGCGCCTACGTGCCGCTGAGCGCCACCTACCCCGACGACCGACTTCGCTGGATCGTCGAGGAGACCGGGGCGCCCCTGCTGATCGCCGACCGCGCCCTGCGCGACCGGGCCCTGGCCGCAGCCGGGGACCGCGAGGTCGTCGTGGTCGACGACCCGGAGACGGCCCGCGCACTGGCCAGTGAGAAGAGCACGGCCCCCGGGTGCACCCCGCTGCCGGACACGCTGGCCTGCGTGACGTTCACCTCGGGTTCCACCGGCGACCCCAAGGGCGTCGCCACCACGCACGGCAACATCGCCGACCTCGTGTACGACCGGTGGTGGGACTCGGGCTGCGCCGAGCGCGTACTGCTGCACTCGCCGCACGCCTGGGACGCGCTCACCCTGGAACTGTGGGTGGCGCTCCTCGGCGGGGGAGCTGTCGTCGTCGCCCCCGCGGGCGACCTCGGGTTGGAGTCCCTGGCCTCGCTCATCACCGGATACGGCATCACCGGGCTGTGGCTCACGGCCGGCCTGTTCGCCGTCATGGCCGAGGAACGGCCCGACGCCTTCGAGTGCGTACGGCAGGTCTGGACCGGCGGCGACGTGGTCTCCCCGGCCGCGGTACGCCGGGTGCTGGCCCGCTGCCCGCGCATCGAGATCGTCAATGGCTACGGGCCCAGTGAAACCACAGTGTTCGCGACCCGCAACCCGGTCGGCGCGCGGAACGCCGACGGGATCTCCAGCGTGGTTCCCATCGGGCGGCCGCTCGACAACATGCGGTTGTACGTTCTCGACCCGGGCCTCCACCCGGTGCCGGACGGGGTCGCGGGAGAGTTGTACGTGGCGGGCGCCGGTCTGGCCCGGGGCTATTGGGCCCGTCCCGGCCTGTCGGCCGAGCGGTTCGTCGCCGACCCCTACGGCACGCCCGGAACACGTATGTATCGCACAGGCGACCTGGTGCGGTGGAACGGCGACGCCCGGCTGGAGTTCGTGGGCCGTGCCGACGACCAGGTCAAGGTGCGCGGCTTCCGGATCGAGCTCGCGGAGGTGGAGGCCGCGCTCGCGGCCCAGCCCGGCGTCCTCGCCCACGCGGTGCTCGTACGGGAGGACCAGCCCGGCGACAAGCGGCTCACGGGGTATGTCGTCCCGGCGGCCGGCCCGCTGGACCTCGACCGGCTCCGGACCGCCCTGACCGAGCGGCTGCCGGACTACATGGTGCCCACGGCGCTCGTCGAGATCCCCGAACTCCCTCTGACCACCAACGGAAAGCTGGACCGCAGGGCACTCCCGGCTCCCGTGCACCGCACCGCGGAGGCCGGGCGACTGGCCTCCGGCCCGGTTGAGGAGAAGCTGTGTGCGCTCTTCGCCGACGTACTCAGGACGGACGTGGTCGGCGTCGACGAGAGCTTCTTCGACCTCGGCGGGGACAGCATCCTGTCCATCCAGCTGGTCAGCCGGGCCCGCAAGGCGGGGCTCACCCTGAGCCCGCGCGATGTCTTCGACCACCGGACAGTGGCCGCCCTGGCTTCCGTGCTGTCCGGGCGGACACCCGAGGAGGCGCCCGAGCGGAGGGTGGTGGACGCCACCGGACCGGTCCCGGCGACGCCGATCATGGGGTGGCTGGCCGAACGGGGCGGCTCCGTCGACCTGTTCAACCAGTCCGTCGTGCTCCAGGTGCCTGCGGGCATGGCGCATGCCGACCTGCTGGCCGCGCTGCAGGCCGTCCTCGACCGGCACGACGCCCTGCGGATGCGTGGCACAGCCGCCGGCTTCGGCAACCTCGCCCTGGAGATTCCGGCGCCCGGCACGGTCGATGCCCGGGCCTGCCTCAGCCGGGTCGATGCCCAGGGCGCCGACCCCGGCACGGTGCGACATCTGACCGCCGAGCACGCGACGGCCGCGCTGGGCCGTCTGGCGGTGGCCGACGGCATCATGTTCCAAGCCGTCTGGCTGGACCGCGGGCCCGCGGCGCCGGGGCGGCTTGTGCTCCTCGCCGACCACCTCGTCGTCGACGGCGTCTCGTGGCGCATCATCGTGGCCGATCTGGCCGAGGCCTGGGAGACGACCGCGGCCGGCGGGACACCGGACCCCTTCCCCGCCGGGACCTCCTTCCGGGAGTGGGCCACGGGTCTGCAGACCGCCGCGCTCGAGCCGGCGCGGGTCGAGGAGCTCACCCACTGGGCGGCCACCCTGCGGGGCGGCTCCGAACCCCGCATCGGCAGCGCGCCGCTCGACCCGGCCCTGGACACCCACCGGTCGTCAGGCACCCTGACCGTCCGATTGCCCGTCGAGGTAACCGAGACGGTGCTCACCCGGGTTGGCGCGGCCTTCGGTACGGGTGTCGCCGACGGACTCCTCGCCGCCTTTGCCATCGCGGTGGCGGCGTGGCGGGACAGCGGCGACACCTCGGTCCTGGTGGACATCGAGGGCCACGGACGGGAGGAACAGCTCGTACCGGGCGCGGACCTGTCCCGTGCGGTCGGCTGGTTCACCAGCCTGTACCCGGTCCGCCTTGACGCGGGCACCGGCGAACGTTCCGCACGGGCGGACGCCCTGGCGGGCGGAGCCACCGCGGGGCGCGTGCTGAAGACCGTCAAGGAACAACTGCGTTCCGTACCCGACAACGGGATCGGCTTCGGACTGCTGCGCCATCTCAATCCGAAGACGAAGGCCGTGCTCTCCGCACTGGCCCGGCCGCAGCTCGGCTTCAACTACCTGGGCCGGGTCACGGCCCAGGAGGCGGCCGACTGGTCGGCCGTGCCCGACGCCGGCGCGCCCGTCCCGGGCGACGATCCGGACGCCCCGCTGACCCATGTGCTGGAGCTCAACGCGCTCACCCAGGACGGAGCCGGCGGCCCCGAGCTCGTCGCCACCTGGACCTGGGCCGCCCGGCTGCTGCCGGAGGCCGCGGTGCGTGAGCTGGCCGACTACTGGTTCGCCGCGCTGCGCGGCCTGGCCGAGCACGCGCAGCGGCCCGACGCGGGCGGTCTCACACCGTCCGACGTGGCCCTGCTCTCCATCAGCCAGAACGAGATCGACGAACTCGAAGACGACTTCTTCGCAGATCTCGCGGATTTGGAAGACGAGTGAGGAAAGACGTGAGCAACAAGAAGAGGTCCCGCCCCGTCGAGGACATCCTGCCCCTGTCACCGCTCCAGGAAGGGCTCGTCTTCCACAGCGTCTTCGACGACGAGGGCGTGGACATCTACACCGTGCAGCTCGTCTTCGACCTCGCGGGTGCGCTCGACCCGGCGCGACTGCGCTCCGCCGCCGACGCGCTCATCCACCGCCACAGCAACCTGCGGGCCGCTTTCCGGCAGCGCAAGTCCGGCGAGTGGGCGCAGGTGGTGCTCCGCGAGGCCCCGGCTGCCTGGGACGAGCACGACCTGTCCGCGCTGCCCCAGGCGGAGCGCGAGGCGTCGGCCGGGCGGCTGGTCGAGGAGGACCGCGTCCGCCGCTTCGACGTGGGCCGACCGCCGCTGATCCGATTCACACTGCTGCGGCTGGCCACCGACCGCCACCGGTTGGCGGTCGCGGTCCACCACGCCGTACTCGACGGCTGGTCGCTGCCGGTCGTACTGCGCGAACTGATGGCCCTGTACGTGACGCACGGCGATGCGTCAGCGCTGCCGCGCATCCGCCCGTACCGTGACTACCTCGCCTGGCTCGCCGCACGGGACCAAGACGCGGCACGCGCCACCTGGGCGCAGGTCTTCGCGGACTTCGACGCGCCGTCCCTGGTGGCGGCCCCCGTCCGGGGGCGCAAGCCACTGCTGCCGGAGAAGGTCGTCTTCGGGCTGTCCTTCGACACCACGCACCGTCTGGGCGAGCGGGCGCGTGAGCTGGGCGTCACCTTGAACTCTCTGGTCCAGGGTGCCTGGGGACTCGTCCTGTCGCGGCTCCTCGGCCAGGACGACGTGGTCTTCGGCGTCACCGTCTCAGGTCGTCCGGCCGACCTGTCCGGGGTCGAGGACATGGTCGGCCTCTTCATCAACACGCTCCCGCTCCGGCTCCGGCTCCGCCCGGCCGAGTCGCTCGGGCAGATGCTCGTACGGTTGCAGCGGGAGCAGTCCGCGCTGCTGGAGCACCAGCACACCGGCCTCGCCGAGATCCAGCGCGACGTCGGCCTGGGAGAGCTCTTCGACACCTCGATGGTCTTCGAGAACTACCCGCTGGACAGCGCGGGCCTGGACCGGTCGGCCGACCTCGGCGGCATCCGGCTGGAGGGCGCCAGCAGCCGCTCCGCCATGCACTACACGTACGGTCTCGTGGCCCACCCCGGGGACGAGCTGTCGTTCCGGCTGGACTTCCAGCACGATCTCGTGAACCGGCTCTCCGCGGAGGCGGTGGCGGGGCGGTTGGTGCGGGTGTTGGAGGCGGTCGCGGCTGATCCGGAGCGTCGGGTCGGTGAGGTGGATGTCCTGTCCGACGTGGAGCGTGAGTTGGTGCTCGGCGAGTGGATCGATACGGCCCGTGAGGTGGTTGTCGAGGCGTTGCCGCAGTTGTTCGAGGCTCAGGCGGCCCGGACCCCGGACGCTTTTGCTGTGGGTGAGCTGACCTACGAGGAGGTGAATGTACGGGCGAACGGGCTGGCGCGGCTGCTGGTGGGGGAGGGCGTCGGCTGCGAAACCCGCGTTGCGGTCCTTCTGCCCCGTTCGGCCGAGCTGGTGTGTGTGCTCCTCGCGGTGCTGAAGGCGGGCGCCGCCTATGTGCCCGTCGACCCGCAGTATCCGGCGGAGCGGATCACGCACATCGTGCAGGACGCGGTGCCCGCGCTGGTCATTGACGAGGCTTGGTTGGCCGAGAGCACCAAGCGTGCCGAGGGCCTCGATGCCAGTCCTCTGCCGGTCGTCGACCCGTCGTGGCCGGCGTATGTGATCTACACATCCGGCTCGACCGGCCGTCCCAAGGGGGTAGTGGTCGAGCACCGCTCCGTGGGTGCGTACCTCGCGCGGGCCCGCGAGGTCTACCCGCAGGCCGGGGGCACGTCCCTGGTCCACTCCTCCTTCGCCTTCGACCTCACCGTTACCGCCCTGTGGACGCCCCTGGTCTCCGGCGGTCGTATCGTCCTCGACGAACTCGACCAGAACACCCGCGGCGTGACTTTCATGAAGGTCACCCCTTCGCACCTGCCGCTCCTGGAGAACCTTCCGCACCAGGTATCGCCTTCTGGCACTCTCATCATCGGTGGCGAGGCCCTGCGTGGCGAAGCCCTCGCCGCCTGGCGCCAGGCGCATCCCGATACCCAGGTCATCAACGCCTACGGACCTACCGAAGCCACCGTCAACTGCACCGAGTACCGTCTCGAACCCGGCACGCCCACCCCCGACGGTGCGATCCCGATCGGCCGTCCGTTCTGGAACACCCGCACATACGTACTCGACAGTGCACTCCAGCCCGCACCGGTCGGCACCCCCGGCGAGCTTTACGTCGCGGGTGTCGTCCTGGCGCGCGGATATCTCAACCAGCCCGTACTCACCGCCGAACGCTTCACCGCAGACCCCTTTGGTACACCGGGCACCCGGATGTATCGCACGGGTGACCTCGCCCGCTGGACCCGCGACGGCCAGCTTGAATACATCGGCCGCGCCGACGACCAGGTCAAGATCCGCGGTTACCGCATCGAACTCGGTGAAATCCAGTCCGCCCTTGTCGCCCGCCCTCACGTCACCGCAGCCGCAGTCCTCGTCCGTGAAGACCAGCCCGGCGACAAACGACTCGTCGCCTACGTCACGACTCAAGCCGGCACCGCCATCGATCCGGTCGCCATGCGCGCAGCGCTGGCCGACACGCTTCCCGACTACATGGTCCCGGCCGCCATCGTCGTCCTCGACGCCCTCCCCCTCACCCCCCACGGCAAACTCGACCGCCGCGCCCTCCCCACACCCGACTACGCCCTGACCTCGCATGGGCGTGCCCCGCGTTCGCCGCGCGAGGAAATCCTGTGCGGATTGTTCGCCGAGGTGCTGGGCGTACCCGCGGTGGGCATCGACGACAGCTTCTTCGAGCTCGGCGGTCACTCACTGCTCGCGACGCGGCTGGCCGGCCGGATCCGCACGACCTTCGGTGTGGAGCTCGCCGTCCGGCAGGTGTTCAACACCCCAACGGTCGCCGCCCTGGAGAAGGCGCTCGACACCGCGGAAGGCAGCCGACAGCCCGTGGTCCGGGCGGCGGTCCGGCCCGAACGACTGCCGCTCTCCTTCAACCAGCGCGGGCTGTGGTTCCTGAACCGGCTGGAGGGCCCCAGCCCCACCTACAACATGCCCGTCTCCCTGCGTCTGACCGGGGAGCTGGACCAGGATGCGCTCCAGGCCGCCCTTGGTGACGTCGTCACCCGTCACGAATCCCTGCGCACCCTCTTCGGCGAAGACGAGGACGGGCCCTACCAGCGCATCGTCCCGGCCGGCGAGGACGCAACCCCCGTCGTCCACCTCGTCCACACCGACGAAGCAGACCTCGCCGTCACCCTGCAGGACGCCGCCCGGCACGCCTTCGACCTGACCACCGAGACGACCTTCCGGGCGACCCTCATCCAGGTCGGCGAGCGAGACCACGTCTTGCTGCTGCTGGTGCACCACATCAGCAGCGACGGCTGGTCCATGCCCCTGCTCGCCCGCGACCTCACCACCGCCTACGCCGCCCGCCGCACCGGCCAGGGACCGTCCTGGAGCGAACTGCCTGTCCAGTACGCCGACTACACCCTCTGGCAGCAAGAGCAACTCGGCTCCGAAACCGACCCCGACAGCCCCATCAGCAAACAGCTCGACCACTGGAAGCACCAACTCGCCGACCTCCCCCAGGAACTTCCCCTGCCCACCGACCGGCCCCGTCCGGTCAACGCGTCCTTCGAGGGCGACGCTTTCGGCTTCGAGGTCCCTGCGGCGCTGCACGCTCGCCTTGTGGATCTCGCCCGCGCCTCCGAGGCGAGTCCGTTCATGGTGGTGCAGGCCGCGCTGGCGACGCTGCTGTCCCGGCTCGGCGCGGGCAACGACATCCCGCTCGGCACACCCATTGCCGGCCGCACAGACGACGCACTTGACGACCTCGTCGGCTTCTTCGTCAACACGCTCGTGCTGCGGGCCGATCTCTCCGGAAACCCGACGTTCAGGGAGCTGCTCTCCCGTGTCCGGGAGACCGACCTGGCCGCCTACGCGCACCAGGACGTGCCCTTCGAACGCCTCGTCGAGGTCCTCAACCCGGCCCGCTCTGCGAGCCGCCACCCGCTCTTCCAAGTGCGGTTCGTGTTCAACAACATCGATCAGCGGGCGGCCGCCGACGCGTTGGAGCAGCTGCCGGGGCTGACGGTGACGCCCCAGCCGGTGGAGCTCGGCGCGGCCAAGTTCGACCTGCTGTTCCGGTTCACCGAGCAGCGGGATGCGGACGGCACGCCCGCAGGCATGCGCGCTGCGCTGGAGTACAGCACCGCCCTGTTCGACCAGTCGACCATCGAGGCGGTGGCGGGGCGGTTGGTGCGGGTGTTGGAGGCGGTCGCGGCTGATCCGGAGCGTCGGGTCGGTGAGGTGGATGTTCTGTCCGACGTGGAGCGTGAGTTGGTGCTCGGCGAGTGGATCGATACGGCCCGTGAGGTGGTTGTCGAGGCGTTGCCGCAGTTGTTCGAGGCTCAGGCGGCCCGGACCCCGGACGCTTTTGCTGTGGGTGAGCTGACCTACGAGGAGGTGAATGTACGGGCGAACGGGCTGGCGCGGCTGCTGGTGGGGGAGGGCGTCGGCTGCGAAACCCGCGTTGCGGTCCTTCTGCCCCGTTCGGCCGAGCTGGTGTGTGTGCTCCTCGCGGTGCTGAAGGCGGGCGCCGCCTATGTGCCCGTCGACCCGCAGTATCCGGCGGAGCGGATCACGCACATCGTGCAGGACGCGGTGCCCGCGCTGGTCATTGACGAGGCTTGGTTGGCCGAGAACATCAAGCGTGCCGAGGGCCTCGATGCCAGTCCTCTGCCGGTCGTCGACCCGTCGTGGCCGGCGTATGTGATCTACACATCCGGCTCGACCGGCCGTCCCAAGGGGGTAGTGGTCGAGCACCGCTCCGTGGGTGCCTACCTCGCGCGGGCCCGCGAGGTCTACCCGCAGGCCGGGGGCACGTCCCTGGTCCACTCCTCCTTCGCCTTCGACCTCACCGTTACCGCCCTGTGGACGCCCCTGGTCTCCGGCGGTCGTATCGTCCTCGACGAACTCGACCAGAACACCCGCGGCGTGACTTTCATGAAGGTCACCCCTTCGCACCTGCCGCTCCTGGAGAACCTTCCGCACCGGGCATCGCCTTCTGGCACTCTCATCATCGGTGGCGAGGCCCTGCGTGGCGAAGCCCTCGCCGCCTGGCGCCAGGCGCATCCCGATACCCAGGTCATCAACGCCTACGGACCTACCGAAGCCACCGTCAACTGCACCGAGTACCGTCTCGAACCCGGCACGCCCACCCCCGACGGTGCGATCCCGATCGGCCGTCCGTTCTGGAACACCCGCACATACGTACTCGACGGTGCGCTGCGGCCCGCACCGGTCGGCACCCCCGGCGAGCTTTACGTCGCGGGTGTCGTCCTGGCACGCGGATATCTCAACCGCCCCGCCATGACGGCGGAGAGGTTCGTTCCGGACCCGTACGGCATACCGGGCACCCGGATGTATCGCACGGGTGACCTCGCCCGCTGGACCCGCGACGGCCAGCTTGAATACATCGGCCGCGCCGACGACCAGGTCAAGATCCGCGGTTACCGCATCGAACTCGGTGAAATCCAGTCCGCCCTTGTCGCCCGCCCTCACGTCACCGCAGCCGCAGTCCTCGTCCGTGAAGACCAGCCCGGCGACAAACGACTCGTCGCCTACGTCACGACTCAAGCCGGCACCGCCATCGATCCGGTCGCCATGCGCGCAGCGCTGGCCGACACGCTTCCCGACTACATGGTCCCCGCCGCCATCGTCGTCCTCGACGCCCTCCCCCTCACCCCCCACGGCAAACTCGACCGCCGCGCCCTCCCCACACCCGACTACAACGCCGAGGTGCCGCAGGTCGCGGGTGCGAGTCTCCTCGCGCGGGCACCGCAGGATCCGAGGCAGGAGATCCTGTGCGGGATCTACGCGGACGTCCTGGGGCTGCCCGAGGTCGGACCGAACGACGACTTCTTCGAGCTCGGCGGTCACTCACTGCTCGCGATCCGGCTGGTCAGCCGGGTCCGCAGTGCCCTTGGTTTCGAGCTGACGGTCCGCCAGGCATTTGAGGCCCGATCGGTCGCCATGATGCTGAAGCTGCTGGAGAGTGCAGGAGGTGCCCGGGAGACCATACGGTCGCTGCCGCGACCCGACCGGATTCCGGTGTCGTACGCGCAGCAGCGTCTGTGGTTCCTGAACCGGTTGGAGGGCCCGAGCCCCACCTACAACATGCCCGTCTCCCTGCGTCTGACCGGGGAGCTGGACCAGGATGCGCTCCAGGCCGCCCTTGGTGACGTCGTCACCCGTCACGAATCCCTGCGCACCCTCTTCGGCGAAGACGAGGACGGGCCCTACCAGCGCATCGTCCCGGCCGGCGAGGCAACCCCCGTCGTCCACCTCGTCCACACCGACGAAGCAGACCTCGCCGTCACCCTGCAGGACGCCGCCCGGCACGCCTTCGACCTGACCACCGAGACGACCTTCCGGGCGACCCTCATCCAGGTCGGCGAGCGAGACCACGTCCTGCTGCTGCTGGTGCACCACATCAGCAGCGACGGCTGGTCCATGCCCCTGCTCGCCCGCGACCTCACCACCGCCTACGCCGCCCGCCGCACCGGCCAGGGACCGTCCTGGAGCGAACTGCCTGTCCAGTACGCCGACTACACCCTCTGGCAGCAAGAGCAACTCGGCTCCGAAACCGACCCCGACAGCCCCATCAGCAAACAGCTCGACCACTGGAAGCACCAACTCGCCGACCTCCCCCAGGAACTTCCCCTGCCCACCGACCGGCCCCGTCCGGCGGTCTCCACGCACCGGGGCGGCCGGGTGCCCTTCGAGATTCCGTCGGACGTGTACCAGCGGGTGGTCGAGGTGGCGCGCGGCTGCCAGGCGAGTCCGTTCATGGTGGTGCAGGCCGCGCTGGCGACCCTGCTGTCCCGACTCGGCGCGGGCAACGACATCCCGCTCGGCACACCCATCGCCGGCCGCACAGACGACGCACTCGACGACCTCGTCGGCTTCTTCGTCAACACGCTCGTGCTGCGGGCCGATCTCTCCGGAAACCCGACGTTCAGGGAGCTGCTCTCCCGTGTCCGGGAGACCGACCTGGCCGCCTACGCGCACCAGGACGTGCCCTTCGAACGCCTCGTCGAGGTCCTCAACCCGGCCCGCTCCATGAACCGCCACCCCCTCTTCCAGACCATGCTCACCTGGAACGCCGCGGACCAGCACCAGACGTTCGATGCTGCGGCACACCTCGGCGAGCTGGCGGTACGGCCTCTGCCCGTGGCGACGGGCATCGCCAAGTTCGATCTCCTCTTCGGGTTCGTCGAGCGTTCTGCGGCGGACGGCGGCACGGGCGGGCTTCACGGTGTGCTGGAGTACAGCGCCGATCTCTACGACCGCGACAGCGCGGCGACCCTCGCCGAGCGATTCGTACGCGTACTGCGGACGCTGCTCCACGACCCGGAGCAGCGCGTCGGGCGTGCCGAGCTGCTGACGCCGGAGGAGCGCCGGCAGCTGCTCACCGAGTGGAACGACACCGTCCGGCCGGTAGCCGCAGTGTCGCTGCCCGAGCTCTTCGAGGCTCAGGTGGCGCGTACGCCCGACGCCCCGGCCGTCATCGGCGACGACCGGACGCTGAGCTACGCCGAACTCAACGCGCGGGCCAACCGGCTTGCCCGGCTGCTGGCCGGACAGGGCGTCGGCGCCGAGCGCTTCGTGGCGGTGCGGCTGCCGCGCTCGGAGGAACTCCTCGTTGCGCTGCTGGCCGTCCTCAAGACCGGAGCGGCCTACCTGCCCGTGGACACGGCCCACCCGGCCGACCGCATCTCCCACATCCTCGAGGACGCCACACCTGCTCTCGTCATCGACGAGGCATGGCTGGCAACGGCCACGGCGGCCGACCACGGCGACGGCAATCTCGTGGACGCGGAGCGGCTCGCACCCCTCGCACCGGAGCACCCGGCCTACGTCATCCACACCTCGGGATCCACCGGCCGCCCCAAGGGCGTCGTCATGACAGCGGGAGCGGTCACCAATCTGCTCGCCTGGCACCAAGGCGCGGTCCCGAGCACCGAGGGCGGGGTCACCGCACAGTTCACCGCGGTCGGCTTCGACGTTTCCGTACAGGAGATCTTGTCGGCCCTGGTGTCCGGCCACGCGCTCGTCTCCTGCCCGGAGGACGTGCGCCGCAGCCCCGAGCAGCTGAGCCAGTGGCTGGAACGGCACGCGGTGCGCGAGCTCTACGCGCCGAACCTGATCATCGACGCGCTGGCCGAGGCGGCCCGTGAGCAGGGTCTGGCGCTGCCCCGCCTGGCGCACCTGGCGCAGGCGGGCGAGGCCCTCACGCTGGGTTCGGCTGTCCGCGCGCTCTTCGCCGACGGGTCGGGCAGGCGGCTGCACAACCACTACGGGCCCACGGAGACGCATGTCGTGACGGCGTACACGCTGCCGCGCGATGTCGGTTCCTGGCCGGAGCAGGTCCCCATCGGCAGGCCCATCTCCAACGTGCGCGCCTATGTGCTGGACGCCGGGCTGCGCCCGGTGCCGCCCGGCGTGACGGGTGAGCTGTACATTGCGGGGGCCGCACTGGCCCGGGGTTATCTGAACAGGGCCGCGATGAGCGCGGAGCGTTTCGTCGCCTGCCCGTACGGGGAGCCGGGCGAGCGCATGTACCGCACGGGCGACCGCGTGCGCTGGAACCGGGACGGTCAGCTGGAGTACCTGGGCCGCTCGGACGACCAGGTCAAGGTGCGGGGCTTCCGCATCGAGCCGGGTGAGATCGAGGCTGTCCTGGCGGCCCACGCCTCGGTGGCACGCTGCGCGGTCGTGGTACGCGAGGACCCGCCGGGCGACAAGCGGCTGGTGGCGTATGTGGTCCCGGCGGACGCCTTCGACATGGGCGCCCTGCGCGCACACCTGGCGGCAGCGCTGCCGGACTACATGGTTCCGGCCGCCTTCGTCGCCCTCGACGCGCTGCCGCTGACCGCGAACGGCAAGCTCGACCGGCGCGCGCTGCCCGCCCCTGGCCACCTCTCGGCGGGGCGTGGCCCGCGCTCACCGCGCGAGGAGATCCTGTGCGGGCTCTTCGCCGACGTGCTGGGCGTGGACCGGGTCGGCATCGACGACAACTTCTTCGAGCTGGGCGGCCATTCGCTGCTCGCCACCCGGCTCGTCAACCGCGTACGTACGGTGCTGGGCACGGAGCTGTCCGTACGGGTGCTCTTCGAGGCACCCACGGTGGCGGGCCTCGGTGCGGCGCTGGACGCCGCAGGGCCGGGTGTCCGCCCCCGGCTCACGGGCACGGATACACACAGGCGTGCGGAGCGCGTGCCGCTGTCGTTCGCGCAGCGGCGGCTCTGGTTTCTCGACCGGTTCGAGGGGCCGAGTCCCACCTACAACATTCCCACGGCACTGCGGCTCACCGGAAGCCTGGACCAAACGGCCCTGCAGGCCGCACTCGGCGATCTCGTGACGCGGCACGAGTCGCTGCGCACCGTCTTCGGCGAAGATGCGGAGGGGCCGTTCCAGCGGGTGCTCCCGGCGACCGAGGCCCGGCCGGCGCTGGACGTCGTGCGCGCAGAGGCCGACCGGCTCACGGAAGACCTGCGGGCCGCGGCCCGGTACACGTTCGACCTGGAGGCCGAACTCCCGTTCCGCGCACGGCTCCTCGAACTCGGCGAAGACGATCACGTGCTTCTGCTGCTGGTGCACCACATCGCCGGTGACGGCTGGTCCATGGGCCCGCTGTCGCGCGATCTGACCGCCGCCTACCTGGCCCGGTCCACGGACACGTCCCCCGACTGGGGAGATCTGCCCGTTCAGTACGCAGACTTCACGCTGTGGCAGCACCAGGTGCTGGGCTCCGAGGACGACTCGGACAGCCCCATCGCCCGCCAGCTGGCCTTCTGGGCCGAGGCATTGGCCGAAATGCCCGAGGAACTGGACCTCCCCAGGGACCGGGTGCGCCCTGCCACCCCCTCGTACGCGGGCGACTCCGTGGAGTTCGAGGTGCCGGCCGCGCTGCACGAGCGGCTGGCCAAGGTGGCCCGCGACTGCCAGGCGAGCCCGTTCATGGTGGTGCAGGCCGCGCTGGCGACCCTGCTGTCCCGGCTGGGCGCGGGAACGGACGTACCGATCGGCACCCCGATCGCCGGGCGTACGGACGACGCGGTCGAGGACCTGGTCGGTTTCTTCGTCAACACCCTGGTGCTGCGCACCGACCTGTCCGGCGCTCCGACCTTCCGGGAACTCGTCGGCCGGGTGCGGGAGTTCGACCTTGCCGCCTACGCCCACCAGGACGTGCCCTTCGAACGGCTCGTCGAGGTCCTCAACCCGGCCCGTTCCATGGCCCGTCACCCCTTGTTCCAGACCATGCTCACCTGGAACGACAGCGCCCTTCAGGGCGGATCCGGCACTTCTCCGGAGCCGGTTCCCGGTCTCACGATCACGGGCCATCCGGCAGGGACCGGTGTCGCCAAGTTCGACCTGTCCTTCGCCCTGGAGGAGCGTGACGGCGCCGGGCGAGGTCTGTACGGGGCCCTCGGCTTCAGCACGGACCTCTACGACCGTGCGTCGGCTGCGGTGATCGCCGCACGGTTCGTCCGGGTACTGGAGACGGTGCTCGCCGATCCGGACGTGCCGGTGCGACGGGTGGACGTGCTGTCCGGCGACGAGCGCGCCGTACTGCGTGAGCACGGCGACGGCGCCAGGCGCCCCCTGCCGGATGCCACCCTTCCGGAACTGTTCGAACGGCGTGCGGCCGAGCACCCGGCCGCGCCCGCGGTGGTGTGCGGGGCGGACTCGCTCTCGTACCAGGAGCTGAGTACGCAATCGGAGCGGCTGGCGCAGTTGCTGGTCGGACACGGCGCGGGTCCGGGCCGGCGGGTCGCGGTCTTGCTGCCCAGATCGGTGGATCTGGTCGTGGCACTGCTGGCGGTGCTCAAGTCGGGCGCGGCATATGTGCCGCTCGACCCCGGCTTCCCGGCCGACCGCCTCGCGTACATGACCGAGGATGCCCAGCCCGTGCTGGTGATCGACGAGGCATGGCTGGCCGGGCCCGGCTCCGCGGACCCCGGCCGGGCCGCCCTGCCGGCGGTCCTGCCGTCCTCGCCGGCGTACGTGATCTACACGTCCGGTTCGACCGGGCGGCCCAAGGGCGTGGTCGTCGGGCACGCGGCCCTGGTGAACCTCCTCGACTCGTTCGGGTCGAGCATCGCGCTGCGAGCGGGTGACCGCCTGCTGGCAGTGACCACGGTCAGCTTCGACATCGCGGCCCTGGAGCTGTACGTCCCCCTGCTCGCCGGTGCGAGCGTGATTCTCGCCGACCAGGACACGGTCCGGGATCCGCGGGCGCTGGCGACGCTGGTCCGCGCCGCCGGGGTGTCCGTCGTGCAGGCGACTCCCAGCCTGTGGCACGCGATCCTCGACGAGGATCCCGCCGTGCCGGCCGGACTGCGGGTCCTGGTCGGCGGCGAGGCCCTGCCGACGGAACTCGCGCAACGACTGCTGACCGCGGCGCGGTCGGTGACGAACGTGTACGGGCCGACGGAGACGACGGTCTGGTCCACGGCCGGTGCGGTGGACGAGGACAGCGCCAGGCGCGGATCCATCGGCAGGCCGATCGGCAACACCCGCGTCCACGTGCTCGACGCGTTCCTGCGGCCGGTACCCGTGGGGGTGGCCGGCGAGCTGTACATCGCGGGCGACGGACTGGCCCACGGCTATCTGGACCTGCCCGGCCTGACGGCGGAGCGGTTCGTCGCAGATCCCGCCGGACCCGCCGGCGGCCGCATGTACCGCACCGGTGATCTAGCGCGCTGGTCGGCCCAGGGCGACCTGGAGTATCTGGGACGGGCCGACCACCAGGTGAAGGTGCGGGGTTTCCGCATCGAGCCGGGTGAGATCGAGGCCGTTCTCGCGGCCCACGCCTCGGTGGCACGCTGCGCGGTCGTGGTCCGCGAGGACCGGCCGGGCGACAAGCGGCTGATCGCCTACGTCGTCGGCACGGCCGGAGCCGGGACCGGAGAACTGCGCGAGCACGTGGCGCGCACCCTGCCCGAGTACATGGTGCCGTCTGCGTACGTGATGCTGGACGCGCTTCCGCTGACCCCGAACGGCAAGCTGGACCGCGCCGCCCTCCCCGCGCCCGACAGTACGGCGGTCCCGTCGGGACGGGGCCCGCGCTCGCCGCGCGAGGAGATCCTGTGCGGGCTCTTCGCCGAGGTTCTCGGTGCGCCCGAGGTGGGTATCGACGACGACTTCTTCGAGCTCGGCGGACACTCGCTGCTCGCCACCCGGCTCGCGGCACGCATTCGCTCGACGCTCGACCGGGAACTCTCCGTCAAACAGCTCTTCGAGAACGCCACGGTGGCCCGCCTCGCCACGGCCCTCGACGAGACGGCCGGCCGCATCCGCAAGGCACTGGACCGGACGGAACGCCCCGAGCGCATCCCACTCTCCTACGCGCAGCAGCGCCTCTGGTTCCTGAACCGGCTGGAGGGCCCCAGCGCCACGTACAACATGCCGATGGCCCTCCGCCTCACCGGCACGCTGGACCGGGCGGCCCTGTCGGCTGCCCTGCACGACGTCGTCACACGGCACGAGGCACTGCGTACGGTCTTCACCGAGGACGCGCTGGGTGCCCATCAGGTTGTTCTGCCGTCCGCGGCGGCCCGTCCTGAGCTGCGGTTCGTCCGCACGGACGAGGCACACCTGGACGAGGAGTTGTCCGCGGCAGCCGGCTACGCCTTCGACCTGGCCGCCGAACTC
Organism: Streptomyces sp. CA189; assembly: GCF_056428985.1. NCBI lineage: Bacteria > Bacillati > Actinomycetota > Actinomycetes > Kitasatosporales > Streptomycetaceae > Streptomyces > Streptomyces sp. CA189. The sequence goes on from NZ_JBWJVM010000019.1 coordinate 72,370, forward strand.
CCCATCCGGGCACGTCTCGTCGAGCTCGGCCGGGAAGAGCATGTGCTGCTGGTCCTGGTGCACCACATCGTCGGCGACGGCTGGTCCATGGGCCCGCTGGCACGCGACCTCGCCACGGCGTACGCGGCCCGGTGCGCCGACGGGGCACCCCAGTGGACCGAACTGCCGGTGCAGTACGCCGACTACACGCTGTGGCAGCGCGAGGTGCTGGGCTCCGAAGACGATCCGGACAGCCCGATCACCCAGCAGCTTGCCTTCTGGCGGGAGACGTTGTCCGGACTCCCCGAGGAACTGAACCTGCCGACAGACCGGCAGCGCCCCACCGTGGCATCGCGGGAGGGAGGCCGGGTCGGCTTCGCGATACCGGCCGCGCTGCACGAGCGCGTGGTCACGCTTGCCCGTGAGAGCGGCGCGAGCGTGTTCATGGTGGTGCAGGCCGCGCTGGCGACCCTGCTGTCCCGGCTGGGCGCGGGAACGGACGTACCGCTCGGCACCCCGATCGCCGGGCGTACGGACGACGCGGTCGAGGACCTGGTCGGTTTCTTCGTCAACACCCTGGTGCTGCGCACCGACCTGTCCGGCGCTCCGACCTTCCGGGAACTCGTCGGCCGGGTGCGGGAGTTCGACCTTGCCGCCTACGCCCACCAGGACGTGCCCTTCGAACGGCTCGTCGAGGTCCTCAACCCGGCCCGTTCCATGGCCCGTCACCCCTTGTTCCAGACCATGCTCACCTGGAACAACGTCGATCACCACGAGTCGGAGGCCGCCGTCGAAGGGCTGCCGGGGCTCACCGGCCGTCAGCACCCGCTCCCCACCGGAAGCGCGAAGTTCGATCTCCTCTTCCGCATGGTCGAGCAGTACGGGGAGTCCGCACAGCCCGACGGCATCGCGGGTGTCGTGGAGTTCAGTACCGATGTGTTCGACCAGTCGACCGTCGAGGCGGTGGCTGGGCGGTTGGTGCGGGTGTTGGAGGCGGTCGCGGCTGATCCGGAGCGTCGGGTCGGTGAGGTGGATGTCCTGTCCGACGCGGAGCGTGAGTTGGTGCTCGGAGAGTGGATCGATACGGCCCGTGAGGTGGTGGTCGAGACGCTGCCGCAGTTGTTCGAGGCTCAGGCGGCCCGGACCCCGGACGCCCTCGCGCTCCTCTTCGAGGGCGTGGAGCACACTTACGCGCAGGTCAACGCGCGCGCCGACCGCCTTGCGCGGCTGCTCGTGGGGGAGGGCGCCGGCCCCGAGACGCGGATCGCGGTACTTTTGCCGCGCTCGGCCGAGTTGGTGTGCGTACTGCTGGCCGTACTCAAGGCAGGCGCGGCGTATGTGCCCGTGGACCCGCAGTATCCGGCCGATCGCATCGCCCACATCCTCCAAGACGCCACGGCGGCGCTCGTCATCGACGAGACATGGCTCGCACAGGCCGAAACCAAGGACGTTCCGGCGGACAGCCTCGCTCCGGTGTCGCTGTCGTGGCCGGCGTATGTGATCTATACATCCGGTTCGACCGGCCGTCCCAAGGGTGTGGTCGTCGAGCACCGTTCGCTGGGCGCCTATCTCGCCCGGGCCCGGGAGGTCTACCCCGACGCCCAGGGTGTCTCCCTGCTCCACTCCTCGGTGTCGTTCGACATGACCGTCACCGCCCTGTGGACCCCGCTGGTCAGCGGCGGCACCGTGCACATCGCCGACCTCGACGAAGACCTCAACGGCCCCACCGCCACCCTCCTCAAACTGACCCCCTCCCACCTGCCCATCCTCGAAACGATCCCCAACGCCCTCACCGAAACGGGCACCCTTCTGATCGCCGGTGAAGCCCTCCACGGCAACACCCTCGACCGCTGGCGCACCCACCACCCCAACGTCCGCGTCATCAACGCCTACGGACCCACCGAAACCACAGTCACCGCCACCGAACACACCCTCCACCCCCACGCCCCGACACCCACCGGCACCCTCCCCATCGGCCGCCCCTACTGGAACACCCACACCTACATCCTCGACAGCCACCTCAACCCCGTACCGCCCGGCACCACCGGCGAGCTCTACATCACCGGCCCCGGCCTCGCCCGCGGCTACCACAACCAACCCGGACTCACCGCCGAACGCTTCACCGCCAACCCCCACGGCACACCCGGCAGCCGCATGTACCGCACCGGCGACCTCGCACGCTGGAACACCCACGGCCAACTCGAATACCAAGGCCGAACCGACCACCAGATCAAACTCCGCGGCTACCGCATCGAACCCGGCGAAATCGAAACCACCCTCACCAACCACCCCACCATCGACCACTGCGCCGTCATCGTCCGCGAAGACCAACCCGGCGACAAACGACTCATCGCCTACGTCGTCCCACCGCCCCATGCCACGGTCGATGACATCGACATCGCGGCCCTTCGTACGGCTCTCGAAGCACAGCTGCCCGCCCATATGGTCCCCTCGGCGCTCGTCCCCCTCGACCGGCTCCCTCTCACCCCGAACCGCAAGCTCGACCGCGCCGCCCTCCCCGCGCCCTCGTACACGAGGGAACAGGTCGCGTTGGAGGACGTTTCCGCTCCGCGCGCCTCGCAGGATCCGCGTGAGGAGATCCTCCGCGGCGTCTTCGCGGTGCTGCTCGGCGTTCCCGATGTGGCCCCGCACGACAACTTCTTCGAACTCGGCGGGCATTCGCTTCTCGCGATCCGTCTCGTGAGCCGGATCCAAAGCCTGCTGCACACCAGGCTCGCCATCCGCCAGGTGTTCGAGAGCCCGACCGTGGCGGGGCTCCTCAAGGTCCTCGACGGGGCGGACGGGGACCAGCACGTGCTGGCCCCGACCCGGCGGCCCGAGCGGCCTCCGCTGTCCTTCGCCCAGCAGCGGCTCTGGTTCCTGGACCGCTTCGAGGGCCGGAGCGCCACGTACAACATCCCGGTGGCCCGCCGCTTCCACGGGCCGCTGGACCGGACGGCTCTGCAGGCTGCGCTGGACGATGTGGTGGGGCGCCACGAGAGCCTGCGCACCCTGCTCGCCGAGGACGCGGACGGCCCGTACCAGCGCGTCCTTCCCGCAGGGGAGGTCCGTGCGGAGCTCCGCGTCGTGGAGACCGACGAGGCCCGGCTCGAGCCGGACCTGCGGGCTGCCGCGGGGCACCGGTTCGACCTCTCCTCGGAGATCCCCTTCCGGGCCTGGCTGTTCGCCCTCGGTCCGCAGGAGCACGTCCTGCTGATCCTCGTCCACCACATCAGTGCGGACGGCTGGTCGATGGGTCCGCTGGCCCGTGACATCGCCGTCGCGTACGCCGCTCGCTCCACCGGGCAGGAGCCCGGGTGGGACGAACTGGCCGTCCAGTACGTGGACTACACGCTGTGGCAGCGTGAGCAGCTCGGTTCCGAGAGCGACCCGGGCAGCCAGATGAGCCGGCAGCTCGCCCACTGGCGCAAGGAGCTCGAAGGGATACCCGACGAACTACGCTTGCCCACCGACCGGCCCCGACCGCAGGTGGCCTCGTACATCGGCGAGCATGTCGGTTTCGAGATTCCGCCGGCGTTGTACGAGCGCCTGGCAGCAGTGGCCAGAGAGAACCACGCCACTGTGTTCATGGTCGTGCAGGCGGCGCTCACCACGCTGCTGCACCGGCTGGGGGCCGGGACCGACATTCCGGTCGGCACACCCATCGCGGGCCGCACGGACGACGCGCTGGAGGACCTCGTCGGGTTCTTCGTCAACACGCTCGTGCTCCGTACCGACCTCTCCGGCAACCCCACCTTCAGGGAGCTGATCGGCAGGGTGCGGGAAAAGTCCTTGGACGCCTACGCGTGCCAGGACGTGCCGTTCGAGCGCCTGGTGGAGGTGATCAATCCGCAGCGTTCCCTGACGCGGCATCCGCTGTTCCAGGTCATGCTGGCCTTCAACAACAATGATCAGCACACCGCCCGTGCGTCTGTGCAGCGGCTGCCCGGAGTGACCGTTACCGGGCAGCGTGTCGGCACGGCCATCTCCAAGTTCGACCTGATGTTCGCGTTCGCCGACGCCTTCGACGAGGACGGAACGCCGGCCGGGCTGAACGCGGTCCTGGAGTACAGCGCGGACCTGTTCGACCGTGGAACCGCGGAGGCCGTCACGCAGCGCTTCCTGCAGGTGCTGCGGACTCTGGCCGACGCTCCGGACACACCTCTGGCGCAGGTGGACGTCCTCGACCCGGGCGAGTCGCAGCGGATGCTGCACGACTGGAACGACACTGCGCGGGAGGTGCCGGCCGCCACGCTCGCCGAGCTCTTCCAGCAGCAGGCCGCCCGGACGCCGGACCTGGTGGCGGTGGAGTTCGAGGACACCCGGCTCACCTATCTGGAACTGGACGAGCGCGCGAACCGGCTGGCCGGGCTGCTGTGCGAGCGCGGGGTCGGCCCGGAGAGTCTCGTGGCGGTATGCCTGCCGCGTACGGCCGAGATGGTCGCCGTGCTGCTGGCCGTCCTCAAGGCGGGGGGTGCCTATGTGCCCCTCGATCCGGACTACCCGCTCGATCGCCTCTCGTACATGGTCCAGGACTCGCAGGCGGCGGTCCTGATCGCGTCCGCCGCCTCCGCCGCAGCGGCTCGTGCGGCGGGCGAGGCCTCCGGCCTGGAACCGCTGGTGCTCGACGAGCCGGAGACGGCCCGGCTGATCGCCGCCCTGCCGGCCGTCCCGCTGCCGGCCGCATCACCGGACCAGCGCGCGTATGTCATCTACACCTCGGGGTCGACCGGTCGCCCCAAGGGCGTCATGGTGACCCACCACAACGTGGTCAACCTCCTCGCGGCCGCCCAGCGCCGACTGCGACTGCACACCACGGACCGGCTTCTGGCCGTCACCACCATCGGCTTCGACATCTCCAACCTGGAGCTGTACGTGCCCCTCCTCAACGGGGCCCGGCTGGTGCTGGCCGGCCAGGAGACCGCCAAGGACCCGGCCGCGCTCGCCCGGCTCATCGCCGATTCCGGGGCCACCGTCATGCAGGCCACCCCGACGACCTGGCAGATGCTGGCCGCGGGGCACCCCGACGCCGTCGGTCCGCTGCGCAAGCTGGTGGGCGGCGAGGCCCTGCCCGGGGCTCTGGCCCAGCGGCTGACCGCGCTCGGGGGCGAACTGACCAACATGTACGGCCCCACGGAGACCACCATCTGGTCGACGGCGGCGTCGCTGGACGAGCGCAACAGCGCGGCGCCCCCCATTGGTGTGCCGCTCGACAACACCCGGGTGTACGTCCTGGACGCCGCGCTGAAGCCGGCGCCCAGTGGGGTGGCCGGGGAGCTCTACATCGCGGGCGAGGGTGTGGCCCGGGGCTACCACCGCCGCCCCGGTCTGACGTCCGAGCGGTTCGTGGCGGACCCGTTCGGGGCGCCCGGCTCCCGCATGTACCGCACCGGTGACCTGGCCCGGTGGCGTGCGTCCGGGGAGCTGGACTTCGTGGGCCGCGTGGACCACCAGGTGAAGATGCGGGGATACCGCATCGAACTCGGAGAGGTGGAAGAGGCGCTGTCCTCGCACGAGGAGGTGCAGCAGGCCGTCGTCCTGTTGCGGGAAGACCGTCCGGGCGACAGCCGGCTGGTCGGCTACGTGGTGCCGCGTGCCCGGCACGGGGAGCGGGACGACTCCCAGGAGGAGGAGCAGGTCGCAGCCTGGGAGACCACCTACGACTCGTTCTACCGCGAGTCGGCGTCCGATGCCTTCGGTGAGGACTTCGGTATCTGGAAGAGCAGTTACACCGGTGCGCCGATCCCGCTGGAGGAGATGGAGGAGTGGAGGTCGGCGGCGGTCGAGGACATCCTGGCGCTGCGTCCACGGCGCGTGCTGGAGATCGGTGTCGGCACGGGGCTGATCCTTGCCAAGGTCGCCCCGCACTGCGAGGCGTACTGGGGTACGGATGTCTCGTCGGCGGTGATCGGGAAGCTGTGCTCCCAGGTGGACCGTGTCCCGGGGCTGGCGGACCGGGTGCAGCTGAGGACGCAGCCGGCGCACGATACCGACGGGCTGCCGGCCGGTTCGTTCGACACGATCGTGCTCAACTCGGTCATCCAGTACTTCCCGAGCGCGGGGTATCTGGCCGACGTACTGCGCAAGGCGGTGAACCTGCTCGCCCCGGGCGGTCGCATCTACGTCGGTGACGTGCGGAACGTCGAACTCCACCGCGCATTCCGGGAGTCCGTGGAGCTGTCCCGGGCGGCCGAGGACGCCGACCCGGCAGAGGTGGCCCGGGCGGTCGACCGGAGCGTCGCGCAGGAGAAGGAGCTCTTGGTGGCACCGGCCTTCTTCGGCGCCCTCGCGGAGTCGGGCACCGCTGCCTACTGCTCGGACCTCCAGGTCAAGCGCGGTGCGTGCGACAACGAGCTGATGCACTACCGCTACGACGTGGTGCTGCGCACGGCACCGGATTCCACTCGGGACGCAGCGGGCGAGCCGGTCTCGCTCGCGGACGCGCCGCGGCTGGACTGGATCCGGGAGGCGGGAGGCCTCGACGGGCTGGCCGGGCATCTGCGGGCCTCCCGTCCACGGTCGTTGCGGGTCACCGGGGTGCCGAACGCGCGGCTCGTCGCGGACGCCGGTGCGGTGCCTCTTCCGGCGGCGTTCCACGCGATGGGCCAGGAGCTCGGATACCGGACCTTCGTGACATGGTCGGCCGACGGCCGGGACGGTGATCTGGATGTCGTACTGGCCGACGAACGGCAGTTCACGACGGAGGCGTTCACCGGCGTGTACGCGCCGGTGCCGGCAAGCTCCCCGCAACGCTGGGCCAACGATCCCGGCCGCTGGCGGGCCGGCGCCGCGCTGGATCCGGCACTCCGTTCACACCTGCACGCCTCGCTGCCCGACTACATGGTGCCGTCGGCGTTCGTGGTGCTGGACGCGCTGCCGCTGACACCGAACGGCAAGCTGGACCGCAAGGCCCTGCCGACGCCGGAGCGCATCGGCTCGGCGGGCAGGGGGCCGCACGGTCCGGTCGAGGAGACCCTGTACGAACTGTTCCGCGAGGTGCTGGGCGTTGCCCACCTCGGTGTGGACGACGACTTCTTCACGCTGGGCGGCCACTCGATGATGGCCGCGAGTCTGCTGGCCCGGATCGGGTCCGCCCTGGGTGTGGAGCTGGCGGTGCGCACCCTCTTCGAGGCGCCGACGGTCTCGGGACTGGCCGCGGCCATCGAGCGCGACGAGCAGCGGGACTCGTTCGCCGTTCTGCTGCCGCTCCGTGAACGGGGGGACAGGCCGCCGCTGTTCTGCGTGCATCCGGCAGCGGGTCTGGGCTGGTGCTACGCCGGTCTGCTGAGTCACCTCGGCCCGGACGTCCCGGTGTACGCGCTGCAGGCGCACGGCGCGCGGGAGGGGGACAGGGCCCTTCCGGGCTCGGTCGAGGAGATGGCGGCCGAGTACGTCCGCCACATCCGCGAGGTGCGTCCGCACGGCCCGTACCGGCTCATGGGGTGGTCGTTCGGAGGCCATGTAGCGCATGCCATGGCGGCGCAGCTCCGGCAGGCCGGCGAGGAGGTGGACCTGCTCGCGCTGCTGGACGCCTTCCCGCCGGCCCTGCGCGACCCGGCGGAGCCCGAGGAGACCGAGGCGGAGATCGTGAGCAGGAACCTACGGGCCATCGGCTTCGCCTTCGACGCGGACGAGCTCACGGAGGACAGCTTCCCGATCGATCGCTACCGCGAATTCCTCGGGCACGAGAACAAGTCGCTTGCGTACCTCGACGAGGATCAGATCCTCGCGGTGAAGGACGTGTACGTGAACAACGTGCGCCTGATGCGGAAGTACACTCCCGGCCATTTCCGCGGCGATGTCCTGCTCTTTTCCGCCCGCGCCTCCGAAGAAGCCAGGATCCGACGGGGCCCCAGTCCCTGGAGTCCCTATACAGAAGGAGAGTTCGAAAACTATGATGTTGACGCGGAGCACGAGGAAATGATGTCGGACCCCTCCTCGATCGCCCGCATAGGAAAGATTCTCGCCACCCGCCTGTAAGTGCACGAAGCCGAACTGATTCAGCAAGGGAGTTGAACGGTGACGAACCCGTTCGAGGACGCCGACGCCACCTATCTGGTACTGGTGAACGAAGAGGGCCAACACTCGCTGTGGCCCTCCTTCGTCGAGGTTCCGGCCGGCTGGGAGGTCGTGGTCCGGGAGACCGAACGTCAGACCTGCATGGACTACATCAACGAGAACTGGACCGACATGCGGCCGAAGAGCCTGGTCAGGGCCATGGAAGGGGAACCCGCGTCCTGACGGACGGACAAGGGGCACCGGATTCACCCTGACTTTCGTCAGGGTGAATCGGTCACCTTCGTTCAATATCGTTCACCGGGAGTTTCACGTACTTTCGTCCAGAGCGGAGGAGTTGCGCCTCCGAGGGGATGGAGTAAAGCGTGAAGAAGTGGTTCTGGCCCACTGTTCTCGGTGTTCTGGTAATGCTGGCGACCGGATGGCTGTTGAGCGAGAGAGTGACGGTAGATTCCAGGGAAGTCACTCCCGGGGCAGACACCTACCGCGATATCGCTTCGTTCGGGAACGATTCTCCGGAGTGGGTGCACACGCTGGCCGAAGTGGGGACGGAAGCGGGAATTCTGGTTTTTCTCGCACTGTTCGCCGCTGCCTTCTGGCGCGCTCGGACACGTGACAACAGGGCCATGGCGCTGGCCCTTCTCGCCCCGGTCGCAATGGCGGCCACCTATCTGCTCAGTGAACTCCTCAAGGGGTGGATCCGAGAGGATCGGCCCTGCCGGACCGTGCCCGGTGTGCAGACGATCGAGGAATGCCCGGAGCCCGGGGACTGGTCGTTCCCCAGTAACCACGCGGTGATCGTGGCGGCTTCGCTCGCCACCATGTTCCTGGTCTGGCGGACCGCCGCATGGCTGGCGTTGCCGATCGCCCTTCTCACGGCGTACTCCCGCGTCTTCCTCGGCGTGCACTTCATGCACGACGTGGTCGCGGGCGTCCTCGTCGGAGCGGTACTGGCCCCGGTGATCCTCACTCTCCTCGCCCGCCCCGGGGAGCGGCTGGTGGGCAGGCTGAGGCAGATCGACCGGCTGCGGCCGGCGCTGGCGGCCTCCACCGGGGATGCGAAGTCCTCACCATGACAGGAATGACTGGAAGAAGAGATGAGCACAGTGAACACAGCTGACGGCTGGAAGCCGCTCGAGATCACACCCGACGGAGTCGAAGCCACTGCCCGGGGGCTGATCGAGCATGTGAACGGGCTGGCGGACTTCGCCGGCGCCCTGGCCCGCGAGAAGGTCGTGGTCTTCCGCGGGTTCCATGTCACCGAGCAGGAACTCGACTCGGTGATGGACCTGTTGTTGCCCAACCGCCTCTCCTATCTGCACGGCACCTCTCCGCGCACCAAGGTGGGCGCGAACGTCTACACCTCCACGGAGTATCCGCCGGAGGAAACGATCTCCATGCACAACGAGCTGTCGTACAGCCACGCGTGGCCGTCGCGGCTCTTCTTCTACTGCGCCACGGCTGCGGCGACCGGCGGCGCCACTCCGGTCGTGGACGGCGAGCTGTGGCTCAACTCGCTCGACGCCGAGGTCCGTGATGCCTTCGCAGGCGGGCTGCGCTACATACAGAACCTGCATGGCGGGCTCGGACTCGGCAGGAGCTGGCAGCAGGCCTTCGAGACCGAGGACCGGGACAAGGTGGCGGCCTTCCTGGACGGGGGTGAGGCGGACTGGTCATGGCAGCCCGACGGCGGGCTGCGGATCATCACCCAGGTCCGGCCGGCCACGATCAAGCACCCGGTCACCGGTACGGAGGTCTGGTTCAACCAGTCCGACCAGTTCCACCCGGCGGCACTCGGTGACGAGGTTGCCGCCGAACTCGCCCAGATCATGGCGCCCGAGGAACTTCCGCAGTCGGTCGCCTTCGCCGACGGAAGCCCTATTCCGGCCGAGTACGTACTGCAGGTACGCGACCGCGGCCTGGAAGCCGCCGTCGATGTGAACTGGCGCGAGGGCGACTTGATGGTCCTGGACAACGTAGCCGTCGGCCACGGGCGGCGCCCCTTCACCGGTGACCGGCGTGTGCTGGTCGCCATGTCCGGCTGACCCGGTCCTGCTGACGCGAAAGAGGAATCCCCAGTGTTTCGGAACATGCTCAAGTCCAAGATTCACCGCGCCACGGTGACCCAGGCCGACCTGCACTACGTCGGCTCGCTCACGCTCGACCCCGATCTCATGGAAGCCGCCGATCTGCTGCCCAACGAGCAGGTGCACATCGTCGACATCAACAACGGCTCCCGCCTCGAGACGTATGTCATCGAGGGTGAGCGCGGCTCGGGAACCGTCAAGATCAACGGAGCCGCGGCGCGTCTCGTCCACGAGGGAGACCTCGTCATCGTCATCGGCTACGGGCTCGTCGGCGACGAAGAGGCCCGTGAGGTCAAGCCGCGCGTGGTCTTCGTGGACGAGAACAACCGCATCTTGGACGAGGGCGACGACCCTGGCGTGCCCGAGCGGCTCTGACCCGCGGCCGCGGCTCTTTCGCACGGCCCCGTACGTCGGGCGGCCACCCTGTTCCCGGTGGCCGCCCGACGCCGCGTCACGCGCCGGGCAGCGGAGACACCCGCCGGACCCATCCCTCCGGGGATGCCGCACGGCCCGTCTGTACATCGGTCAGCGCCTCGCGCAGTGCCAGGGCCACCGGCCCCGCGTCGCCCGAACCCACCTTCCACTCGGCGTCTCCGTACCGCACGAGACCGACCGGGGTGACCGCCGCCGCCGTACCCGAGGCGAACGTCTCGGTGATGACGCCTGCGGCGCACTCCTCCTGCCACTGGTCGACCGCCACACGCTCCTCCCGCGGCTCGTAGCCAAGCCGAGCGGCGAGCGTCAGCAGCGCGTCCCGAGTCACCCCCGGCAACAAGGTGTCGCCCAGCGGTGGCGTCACGACCTGGGCCCCGCGACCGATACCGCGGACGAAGAAGATGTTCATGCCGCCCAGCTCCTCGACCCAGCGCCGTTCGGACGAGTCCAGCCAGACCACCTGGCGGCAGCCGGCCAGCCTCGCCTCCTCCTGGGCGAGGTACGTGGGAGCGTAGTTGCCGGCGAACTTGACGTGTCCCGTCCCGCCGGGGGCAGCCCGGGTGTGGTGCGGGCTCACCCAGACCGGCACGGGTGCGGGCCCGTTGGCAAAGAAGCCCCCGGTGACGAAGGCGGTGAGGACGAAGGAGTACCGGCGGGCGGGCCGGAGCGCGAGACTGGAGTCGCTGGCGAACAGCAGGGGCCTCAGATAGAGGCTCAGCTCCGGTTCACGGGGCAGGGCTTCCTGGTCCGCCGCCGCCAGCAGATGTACCGCTTCCAGGAACATGGCCTCCGGCAGCGGCGGGATGGAGAGCCGGCGCGCGGACGCGGAGAGCCGGGCCGCATGTTCCGGCGCCCGGAAGAGGCCCAGGGCTCCATCGGTCTGACGATGGGCCTTGAGCCCTTCGAAGACCACCTGGCCGTAGTGAAGTCCGACCATGGTCGGTGGCATGGAAATCGGTGCGTGCGGTTCCAGCCGCAGGCGCGACCAGCCGCCCTCAGCCGTCCATGACGACGTGACCATGTGCGCGGTGAAGGATTCTCCGAACTCGGCCATGACACTCCCCCCGAAATCGGCTCAGACGAGTGGTGCGTAGAAGAAGGTCTTCCGGCGGGCGAAGGTCCCGTCGGGTGTCAGCGTGAAGAAGTCGGCGAACTCCAGTGACGTTTGGGTTCCGTCCCGCAGCGTTCCCTGGAACTCTCCCTCCACGGCGACGTCGAGATGGGCCACCAGCAGCGAAGTGACGGTGTGACGGCCCCCCTCGATGACCCGTTCCTCACGGTAGAAGTGCTCCAGCTCGGCGTGCCCGGTGAGCGTTCCGTACCCCGGTCTGCGGTACTCCGCCGTCGGCGCGAAGAGGGCGATCAGCCCCTCGATATCGCCTCCGTCGACAAGACGGTAGTAACGGCGGACCGTTTTGGCCGCGGAAGCGGATAGTTCCGAAGCAGGTAAATCCAGAGACATGACCCCTCCGAGGGCCTTGGACGGGTGACGACCCGTCCACTCTGCGATGCACCGGTGCTTCCGGCAAGAACTTCCGGCAGACGCACAGGGATTCGCTCGGGATTCCTGACGAAAGTAATCACTCTTACGTCAGGCAATGCCCAACAGGGCGTGATCCGACCCAAAAGGGATGACAACTCACGCGGCCGATCCCACCATCAGGGCGTCATGCCGGACAGCCGAGCGTCGGCACGGCACGGCACACGACCGTATCCACAGCCACTCGGACATCATTTACGTGACACCCCTTATGCCCTTAGGGTGGCCGCGTGAAGTCCACCCTTACCCGCCTCGCCCCTTTACTCGGCTTCATTCCCGACGGGGAGCGACCGCGGAAGCCGAAGTTCTGGCCGCTGATGGCCGTCCTCGCGTGGGTGGCGCTCAACCTCCCGGCTCTCGTCCTCGTCCCGAGAACGGGGCTGGGCCAGCACCGCGAGTGGCAACTCCTCGCCGGTGCCGTCGTCATCGCCGTCGCCCTGGCGCTGTTCTCCTCGCTGCCGCTGATCTCGCTCTCGCTCTGCACGGCTCTGTGGTGGTCCGTGGGACTCGCGCGCAACGACGTCGGCGCCATCGTCGTCTCGCCCTACCTGCCTGCGGTGTTCATCATGAGCTACCTGGTGGGGCGGATGCCCGTGAGTCCGCACGCGGTGCTCCGCATGCTGGGTCTCGTGGTTCTCGTCGAATCGGTGGCCACCGCGTTCGTCGGCATGACAGCCCCGATGTGGGCACTGCTGGTCACCGGTCTCATCTTCGCCTGCCTGCTTCCCTGGTTGCTGGGACGCTACTCCCGGCAGCGTCACGAACTGCAGCACGCAGGCTGGGAGCACGCCCGGCAGGTGGAGCTGCAACAGCGCATCAGCGTCGATCAGGCGCGGCTGCGGGAGCGGACCCGGATCGCCGAGGACATGCACGACTCCCTCGGACACGAGCTGAGCCTGCTCGCCGTACGTGCCGGGGCGCTGCAAGTGGCCCCGAACCTCGACGACGAGGCGCGCAGGAAGGCGGCCGAGCTGCGCGCCGGCGCGGCGAGTGCCCTGGACCGGCTGCGGGACATCATCGGTGTGCTCCGCGAGGACGACACCCCCGCGCCCATGGATCCCTCGCACACGGACGTCGACGTCCTCGTCGAGCGGGCGCGCGCCTCCGGTGTCCTCGTCACACTGGAGCGCACCGGCGACGGCGGCCGACTGCCGAGCATGACGGACAAGGCGCTCTACCGGGTGGTGCAGGAGTCGCTCACCAACGCCATCAAGCACGCTCCCAAGTCTGCGGTGGCCGTGCACCTCACCTACACGGCCCGCGACGTCCTGGTCACCGTACGCAACGGGCCGGCCAGGCGGCCTCCGCCCGAGGACCGGCCCCAGGGCCGGCGGGGTCTGATCGGCCTGGAGGAGCGCACCCGGCTGGCGGGCGGGGAGTTCCACGCGACGCCCCTGCCCGACGGCGGGTTCGAGGTGCGGGCCCGGCTCCCCCGCGACTCGCACGGGATCAGGCCGGCCGGGCCCCAGCCGGCCGCACCGCCGGCACCCCCAGCCGCCCATGACCTCGCACACGCCACCAACCGCCTGCGCAGACGTTTCCTCGTCGCGGTTTCCCTGCCCGCCGGCCTGTTCGTCTGCGTCGCGGTCGCCATGCTCGGCTACTACGCCTACCTGTCGACCTCGTCCGTCCTCGCCCCGGCCGACTACGCGCAGCTGGAGATCGGCGACAGTGCGGGGGAGGCCGGCCGGCTGCTCCCCGACAACGAGATGCAGGACCCTCCGTCCGAGGGCCGGCCCGATCCCCCTGGAGCAACCTGCCAGTACTACCGCGCCAGCGAGGCCCTCTTCGTCCGGGTCGACGTGTACCGGCTCTGTTTCGTCGGCAAGAGGCTGGCGGAGAAGAGCGTCATCACCGGGGAATCCCGGGCCCCCGTCGACAATGGGTGAGCTTCCCCGGCCGAAAGTCCTTACCAAAGTGGGGTGAATACCTTCCCCTGGTGGGATGCGGCCGTTCCGAGGCTGCCAGTACGTTCGCCAGCAAGACAGAGAACATCGGAATGGCTGGCTGGAGAGCTCATCCATGATCACCCTCCAAGGGCTGACAAAGCGGTACGCCGAGCACAACGCTGTGGAGAACTTGTCCCTCACCGTGGCCCCGGGCCGCGTCACCGGTTTCCTCGGTCCGAACGGCGCGGGCAAATCCACGACCATGCGCATGATCATGGGGCTCGACCGCCCGACTTCGGGAAAGGCCCTTGTCGGTGGCAAGCGGTACGAGGAGCTGGCGTACCCGTTGAGGGAGGTCGGCGCACTCCTCGACGCCAAGGCCGTGCACCCCGGGCGCAGCGCCCGTGCCCATCTACGGTCCCTCGCCCGGACCAACGGCATTCCCGCGCGCCGGGTCGACGCGGTGATCGAATCCGTCGGGCTTGCTTCGGTGGCTGAGCGTCGTGCCGGGTCCTACTCGCTTGGTATGAGCCAGCGCCTCGGCGTCGCGAGCGCACTGCTCGGTGATCCTCCGGTCGTCATGTTCGACGAGCCGGTCAACGGCCTGGATCCCGAGGGCGTCCGCTGGATCCGCGAGCTGATGCGGGGACTCGCCGCCGAAGGGCGCACCGTCTTCGTATCCAGCCACCTGATGAACGAGATGCAGGTGACGGCCGATCACCTGGTGATCATCGGCAGGGGCAAGCTGATCGTCGAGACCTCGGTCCAAGAGCTCATCGAGCGCAGCTCGCTAAGCGCCGTACAGGTACGCGGACCCGAGGCGGCTGGTCTCCAGAAACTTCACGACCTGCTCTTCGAACGCTCGGTCCCGGTCCACTGGGCGAGCCACAACGAGCTGACGATCAGAGGGATGGCGGTCGACCAGGTCTCAGATCTCGCCTACGACATGGGTGTGCGGCTGCACGAGGTCCGCGCAGTCGAGGCCTCGCTGGAACAGGCGTACATGGAACTCACCGCAGACAGCGTGGAGTTCGGTTCGTCGTCAGTGCACCGGAACGCGGAGCACAGCGCGTGACTCCGCGTGTGCCCGTACCCGCGCCCGTGCCCGCCCCTCGCTTTCCGAGCCGAGAGACACAGGACTTCACGTCATGACTGCATCCATGCCCACGACGGCAGCCACCCGGCCGGTACGAGGCTCCGGCGGAGGGCTCCCCGGGGCCGTGGCAGCCGAGTGGATCAAACTCTGGTCGGTCAGGTCCACTTGGTGGTGTCTGCTCGCCGGCCTCGTACTGACAGGGCTCACCGCACCGATCATCGGTGCCACGATGTCCAACAACAGCCCCGCCGGGAAGGCCGTTCCGGTCACCGACGTCGCCGTCTCCACGGTCTACGTCACACAGTTCGCGATCATCGCGTTGGCGATGCTGGTGATCACCGTCGAATACGGCTCCGGAAGCATCCGCACCACCCTTCAGGCCGTACCTCACCGGGGCTATCTGCTGGCGGCGAAGACCCTGGTCGTGGGAAGTGTCAGCCTGGTTGCGGGTTTCGTGCTCGGCCTGATCGGCGTGGGCGTGGTCGCCCTGACGCTGAGCAGCGAGGTGGAGTCGGGCGGCGTAGGTGAACTGCTGGTCTGCGCGCTGCGCATCGGCGTGTACGTGGCGCTGACCAGTGTGCTCACCGTGGCTGTCTCCGTGGCGGTGCGCAGTGCCGCCGGCACCCTCAGCCTGGTCTTCGTCGGCCTCACCGTCCTGCCGGTCATCCTGCATGCCTCCGACATCGACCCGCTGGTGTACCTGTCCGACAGGATGCCCAACATGGCTGGGACCGTCTTCATGAACGACGCCAGCTCGCCCTACGGGGCAGGGACGGGTCTCCTCTTCCTCGTCCTGTGGGCCGTGGTGGCCCAGGTGGCCGGATACGTCGTTCTGCAGAAGCGTGACGCCTGACCCCACGAACTGTCCCGGCTTTCGGCCGGGACACCAAGGGCGTCGCACACCGGTCTCCCCCGTCCGGTGTGCGACGCCCTTCCTCGTGTGCCGCCACGGCGCGGACCGCTACGGTGCTTTGTCCTCGGCGGCCTCCTCGATCAGCCCGGCCTCGTACGCGACGATCGCCGCCTGAACCCGGTTGCGTACGCCCAGTCCCGAGAAGATGGCGCTCACATAGCTCTTGACGGTTCCCTCCACGAGATGGAGCCGCTGTCCGATCTCGGCGTTGGACAGGCCGCTGCCCAGCAGCGCGAGTACCTGCCGCTCACGGTCGGTCAAGGAGTTCACCTGCGCATGCGAAGGCACGCGCGATCCGCGCTGTTCGTCCGTACCACGGCCGAGTTCCGTCAGCACGCGCTTCGCCACCTTCGCGGAGAGATAGGCGGCGCCGACCGCCGCGGCCCGCACTCCGGTCAACAGCTCATGCGGGTCAGCTGACTTGAGCATGAAGCCGCTCGCTCCGCTGGTGAGCGCACGGCTCACGTACTCGTCCTCGGAGAACGTGGTCAACACCAGCACGGACGTCTCCGGAACCAGCCGCTTGATCTCCGCGGTGGCGGCGAGCCCGTCCATGACCGGCATTCGGATGTCCATCAGGGTGACGTCCGGCCGGTGCTCAAGTGTCAGAGCGACGGCCTCCCGCCCATTCGCGGCCTCGGCGACCACCTTGATCTCGGGGTCGCTGGCAAGGATGGCCCGAATCCCACCGCGGATCATCGCCTCGTCGTCGGCCAGAATGATCTCGATGCTGGAAATGACGTCCTCCTGATGGACAGTGACGGAGTGGCGCACCGAAACACGGATGCTGGCCGGTTGTTCCCCCGACGACCAGGATAGTCAGGACGGACGGCTATTGCGGCGAGATGGAGATGTGCCGACTGGATCGCGGCACGCTCTTGAGCCAGCGCATCCTCCGTTGCGCCTATGGGCTCGTCTCCGGATACGCGCTGCGGTCCTCCCGCGCCTGGCCGCGCTCGGTGTCGCGATTGTCGAGACGGGGTGCGGGTCAATAGAGCGTGTGCGAGCCGTCGGGCAGCCATCCTTCGAGGTACCCGGCAAGAAGGGTGATCGCCCCTTGGGGGCTACCCGTCTGCAGCGGCGCCGCCGGCCGTCAAAGGCCCACAGGGTGTGCCGTCTTCCTCTCCCGCAGGCAGAGTGCGCTTCTGCGTTACTGATGCGGGAAATCAGGGCGTGTGTTTGTGCCACCCGCTCGTACCCCCATGCCTGGTCCTGTCGGAGGTGTGGACCCCGTGGACGGCTGCGAATTGCGGGTTCTCGATACTGAAGGCTTGTGTGAGGTGGGTGCGCGCTTGACGGGTTGGGCCGTCGTTTGTTCCGAGGTGGATGGATGGGATGGTCCAGTCGCCGTTGATCGAGAAGAGCTTCTCCTGGGCGGTGTTGGTGACGGTGTCGTAGGGCAGGAGGGGCCCGTTCGGGTTACGCCGCCAGCGCGGTGTCACCGAGCAGCGCGTGGTCGGTGTCCGAGGGCGGGTCGATCTGGTATGGCATGTCGGCGCCGAAGCCCTGGGCAGCGTGATCGAGGCGGTAGAGCGCTCCGGCGATGCTGTCGAGCGCACTGCTGACCCGCTGGCTGATCGCGGCTTGTGTGGTGCGGAGCTGCTCGGCGAGCTTGCCGACGGAGGCGGCGGTCACCTCCGCTTGGGCGTCAGCGTCGGTCGCTTCGTTGTCGGTGAGCCAGTCGACGAGTGCCCGCAGAGCGGCGTCCACCCACAGTTCAGGAGCGGCGTCGCCGGCTTGTCTCATCAGCTGTGGGCTCCCGTTTCTCGCGGCTGGCGCCGGGTGGACCTCGCCCGGTTGCCACAGCCGAGGGAACACCATTCCTGGTCACGGCGCCTGGCCAGGAAGAACATGCCGCAACTGGGGGCGTGGCAGCGCCGCACCCGCTGACGGTCTGGACCCGCTGCCAGGACGAGCGTCTCGCGGGCGACGACGGCGACGGCGCCGCCACCCTGTTCCTGCTGTGCGAGCAGGCCGTCGCCGGTCATCCGGAAGACGACGGGGGCGGACGAGGCGAGTTCGTTCAGGCGGCTCCGCAGGCTGTTCGTGAGCGGCCGCTGTCCGGCTGCCGCGTCCAGCGCGTCGCGGACCAACCCACGCAGCCGCTCCAGCTCCTCCAAGGGGAGGGCGGCCAATCTGCGGTCGGCGGCGCGGGCGCGCCATCGCCTGGTGAGTTCCCCATCAGCGAGGAAGTCGACGTCGCCGCGCCCCGGTCCTGCGCCAACGACGACGGTGTTGGCCAGGTCGAGGACCGGGTCCTCGCCGATCCACGGCATTTCCTGCAGGTCCCGGATGGTCATGCCCCTCAATCTACTGGATTCAGGTCAGCGAACCCGTGATAACTTCATCTCACGGATTTGATCTACCAACTCCGTGAGTCACGTGGTCGACGAAGGGTGATGCCATGAGTGCAACCATCGAGTACGTCAGGTTCGACACCGGCGACCCCGCCGCCCTCACCGCCCACCGGGAGCAGCTCGTCGAACTACTCAAGGAGCTCTACGGCGACGGCTTTCAGGGCGCCCACCTCGCCCAGTTCGACGACGGCACCGTCCTGGACTTCATCATCTGGTCGTCCGCCGCCGTCGCCGAGCGCGCGGCCAAGGAGATGCCGACCGACCCCCGGGCCCAGGGCTTCTTCAGCCGGATCGGCACAGTGCACGAGATGCGGCACGCTCAGGTACTGCACACCGCATAACCCCCGGGATCAAGGAGAATGACGCTGTGCCCTCGGCAGACGAACTACTCAGCGCGGACACCGTCGCCGACCTCGCCCGATGCCTTGCGCGAGCCGGTGACGGGATCACGGCGCATGAGACCCGGGGGCGCGGCGCCGTCCTGGACGGGCTGAGCTTCACCGAGCGTGTCGCCGTGATCAGAAATGCCGTCCTGGCTGATCTCCCGGCGGACTACCCGGCCTTCGCGAACGTGTTGCGCGCCGCGCTGCGGGACAACGATTTCACCGGATGGATGATCTTCCCTGTCACCGAGGCCGTCGCCGTACGGGGCCGGGACGCCTTCGAACCGGCGCTCGCCCTGCTGGCAGAACTCACCCCGCGCCTGACCGCGGAGACCGCCGTCCGGCCCTTCCTCCGTGCCGACCTGGAACGCGCGCTCCGGGTCATGACGCCGTGGACCGCGCATCCCGACCTCCACGTCCGCCGACTGGCCAGTGAGGGCACGCGGCCAAGACTGCCCTGGGCGCCCCAGCTTCCGGAGCTGATCGCGGATCCGACACCCGCACTGCCCCTGCTCGACGCGCTGTACCGGGATGACTCCGAGTACGTCCGCAGATCAGTGGCCAACCACCTCAACGACATCAGCCGTGACCACCCCGACATCGCCGCTGGTGTCGCGGCGCGCTGGCTGAGCGACCCGGCACCGACGACGACCCGGTTGGTACGGCACGGCCTGCGGACCCTGATCAAGTCCGGCCACGCAGGGGCCCTTACGCTGCTCGGCCACTCCCCGGACAGTCCCGTCGCTGTCGAGGGCCCGCACGTCCACCCCTCAGAGCTCCGGGTCGGCGACTATCTGCTGTTCGACTACTCGGTGACCAACACTCACGACCAGACCGCTCACCTCGTCGTCGACTACGTCATCCACCACATGAAGGCCAACGGGACCCGCACCCCCAAGGTCTTCAAACTCACCACGCGGTCCCTGGCACCCGGCGAGACGTGGCGCGCGACACGCAGACACTCCTTCAAGCCGATCAGCACGCGGCGCTACCACCCGGGTGTCCATCTGGTGCAGCTCCAGGTCAACGGCCGATCCCACGGGGAAGCCTCGTTCACGCTGCACTGCTGAGGGCAACCGCCTCGCATCCCGCTTCGGTGGCGTATCCGCCATCGCGCCGCCATTCAATGGGGCTTCCGCCACCAGAAGCGGGAACCAGCATCCGCGCGCAGCTACCCCTTGGAATCAATCATCTAGGGGTGTCGAGGAGTCGCATGGCTAGGGCCTGTTGTGAAAGTGCTGGTCACAGCCATTCGTTGATGGCTGCGACCAGCACGGTCGCTTCGTAGCGGACAGAGAGTTTGTCGTACCGAGTGGCGACAGCGCGGTGCCGCTTGAGCCGGTTGATCCCGCACTCGACAGCGTGCCGCTGCTTGTAGTCGTCTCTGTCGAACTTTGGCGGCCGGCCGCCCCGCGATCCGTGCTTGAGTCGGTTGCGGACCCGGTCCGCAGGCACTGGAATCGTGGCCTTGATCCCGCGTCTGCGCAGGTAAGAGCGGTTGCTGCGGGAGTCGTACGCTTTGTCGGCCCGTACCCGGTCCGGCCGTTTGCGCGGCCTGCCCAGGCCGATCCGGGGCACCCTGATCGCTTCCAGGACCGGCTCGAACTGCGGGGAATCGCCTCGTTGCCCGGCCGTGATCACCACGGACAAGGGCTTCTGTCCCTGCTCAACGGCAAGGTGATCTTGGTGGTCAGCCCGCCGCGGGAGCGTCCTCTACCACCTGCGCCGCGAAGGCGTCGCCGACGGGGACGTCGAGCTCCTGCGCATCGAAAGTGACCTGGGGAAACACGGTGACACCGGACGCAGCGAACTGGACGCCATCCGGGCCGTCCTCGACGGCGACGCCGATGCCGCCGCGATCGGCATCACCACCTGGGAATCCATCGGCCGGGACGAGCTCATGCCCGACGCCCTGGAATCGTTCTGGACCAGCCCCACCTACTACCACTGCAAGTTCACCGCCCTTGACACCCTCGACACGGCCCGCGCCGAGGCGTGGGCCACACACCTGCTCGCCATGGACCGGAACAACCCCGAACACCGGAGGATCCTGGAACTGGAAGGCCTCACACGCTGGGGACGCCCCCGGCTCGACGGCTACGCCGACCTCTTCCAAGCGGTCAAGGAACAGGAGATCGCGTCCCGATGGTGATCCTCGACCTCGTCGAGAAGCTCTCCGCCACGGCGGAAGTCGACACCATCCCGCTCTCCATCACCACACCGGACCAGGCCGCACTCGCAGCCTCCTGGTGCGAACGCACCGGCAACACCCTCACCACCGTCGGCGACACCACGATCACCGTCCGCAGAGGCCGCCCACCCGACCCGATCGCCGCTCTGCCCCCGGCCCGCCGACCCGGAGCACGGCTGTGGCTCTACACCAACTTCGACTGCAACCTCGCCTGCGACTACTGCTGCGCCAGGTCTTCACCACAGACGGCCAGGCGGGCACTGGGTGTGGACAGGGTGAAGGAGATCGCGAAGGCCGCCCCGGACGCGGGCGTCAACGAAATCCTGCTCACCGGCGGCGAACCGTTCATGCTCCCCGACCTGGACGAGATCGTCACCGCGTGCACCGCCGTGCTGCCCACCACCCTCCTGACCAACGGAATGCTGTGGCGCGGGCGCCGGCTCCAGATGCTCCAGGCCATGCCCCGCGACCGGCTCACCCTGCAGATCAGCCTCGACTCCGCCACCTCCGACCTGCACGACTCCCACCGCGGCAAAGGCACCTGGGCCAAGGCCGTCGCAGGCATCCGCACCGCCCTCGGCGAGGGCTTCACCGTACGGGTGGCCGCCACCCTCACCACCGACGACCGGCACGAGGAGAAGGAGCTTCGGTCCTTCCTCGATTCACTCGGCATCGCCCACGAGAACCAGGTGATCCGACCCATCGCCCACGAGGGCGCCGCCGACGAGGGCTTGGAACTCACCGTGGAAACCCTGGTACCCGAGGTCACCATCACCGCCGACGGCGTCTACTGGCACCCCGTCGGAGCCGATGACGACGAACAGCTCGTCACCCGCGACATTTTCCCCTGCACACCGCCATCGACCTCGTACGAGAACAGTCCCGCACCTACCGTCTGACAGCCGAGGCATCGGCCCGCACCTTCCCCTGCGCATGAGCCAACGCGCCCCAAGACCTCGGCAGCCCGAGCGGCGGTCAGCAGCCGGGCGAACCCTTCCCGACGCCGGCGGGAAAGCCGCCCATGATGCGCCTACGCGAGCCTGGAACGCACGCTTCAGGCCGCGCCGGCTTCGACGGGCAGGTCGTGTCCTCAGCCAGCTGGACCGGCATGGTCAACAACCTCAACGACGCCCTCGCCTGGGGCGTCTTTCCCCTCCTCTTTGCTGCCCACGGCCTGTCCATCGCCCGGATCGGGCTGCTCGCTGCCCTCTATCCCGCTGTCTGGGGCCTCGGTCAGATCCTGCTCGGGGCGGGCACCGCGATGGTCTACCCGACCCTGCTCGCCGTGATCGGCGACGTTGCCCATCCGGCCTGGCGGGCCCGTGCCGTCGGCGTCTACCGGCTGTGGCGCGACGGCGGCTTCGCCGTCGGCGCCCTCCTGGCGGGAGCTCTCGCCGACGCCTTCGGCTTTACCACCGCCATCTGGGCCGTCGCCGCCCTCACCGCCGTCTCCGGACTGGTCGTCGTCATCCGGATGTACGAGACACACCCGAGGCCATGAGGACGGCCGGCGCGGCAGGCGCCGCGTGGACGCGTCCAGGGATCCGGATCAGGTGGTCGTCGGGCGGGCGGGGGTTCATCGGGGGGCGCGATCTTGCGGTCGCTCGGCCTAGCCAGGGGTCCCCGGCCCGCAGCAGTGCATGCAGGCCCTGGCCGGGGCACTGAGCGTCGATGTGAAGGTGATGCGCCCGTGCTACGGGCGGTGTGTCCCGCGATGGCGGCAGGAGCCGCCATCGCGGTGTGGGTGTCCTCGCCGCTGCCGATCAGGTTCGGCCGTCAGATCTTGCCGGGCATAGGCGGGCGCCCAGGCCGACGATGAGGACCTGGTGGTGAGCCCGCCACGGCCGTGGTCCAGGGCGTGGTCGGCTGGCACGTCGGTGCACCAACGGGGGAGCACCCATCGACCCGTTCCACTGGTACGAGGGCGGCGAGCTGCGGATCACCTTCGAAGGGCCCACGGACAGGTACGGCACCACACTCGACGACCTGCTCCGCAGCCTCGGCACGCGCCCGGCCCGAAGGCGAGGCGCCGATCGTCATCCGCGGGCCTTCGTCACCCTTCCCTTGATTCTCGCGATGCCCAACGTCCCGGCGGGCGATACCGTTCGCCATCTGCTGCTGCTGCTGCTGCTGGTGCGGCGGCTCTGCGCGGCCGCCATGTGCTCGTGGGGAGGAACTGGTCGACAGCCACGGCCCGACTACCTGGCCAGAACACGCCGCGACCGCACCCGCTTCTCCGTCCCGCCACGGCCGCCCGCCGTGGCGGCCGTGGCGGGGATGCGGTGGCCATGGTCCAGCGGCCGCTCCCGAGGGCCAAGGGCAGGGCACCCGTCAGCCCGTCAGGGACCTCCACATGGTCAGGGGTCGGTCCTCGACCGTGATCTGGTCCTCGTGGCCGTGGCCGTCGCGGATCACGATGATCCGGTACTGGTCCTGGTGGAACACCCAGAACAGACTCATTCCGTTGATCCGTTGCATGTCCGGGACCGCGAGGAATTCGTCGACCCGTGTGATTCCGGTCAGTGATCGCCACAGGTCGAGCCCTCGGTCGCCGCGCTCGAGGGCGTCCTGGTGCATCCTGCCGTCGGCGACCGAGATGAGCCGGTAGACCTGACGACCCATGAGGGTGTGGAAGACCCAGTAGTGGCTCTTGCCGTTCACCCGCTGCATGTCGGGCACCGGCAGGAAGGCGTCCACCGTTTCGATGCCGCTGAACGAGGCCCAAGCCGAGAGCGAACGGTCCGGCAGGTCGGTCCCGGCCGCCTGCTCGGGTGGGAGCCCGGACTCGGCGCCGTCGGCGATCCAGATCCGCCGGTAGACCTGCCGGCCCTCGACGGTGTGGAACAGCCAGAACCGGCTGCGGCCATTGATCCGCTGTTCGTCCGGGACGGGCAGGACCGCGTCGACCTTCGTCACCCCGGCGTAGCACGGCCACATGGTCAGCGGCCGGTCGGGGCGTTCGCGGACGTCCGTGTGCTCGTCCCCGTCGGCGATGGAGACGGTTCGGCAGACGGCGCCGTCACTGCCCGCCCCATACGCCCAGTACCAGCTCTTGCCCTTGTCCCGTTGCATGTCGGGGATGGGCAGGAAGGCGTCGGTCGGCCGGACGACGGCGGGCGGCTTGTCGGTGAGCTGACCGTCACCGAGCAGCCGTAGCAGGGTCAGCGAGGGTGCGAAGGCGTAGACGGACCCCTCGGTGAAGACGAACTGGCTCAGGCTCAGCTGTGTGGTCTTGCCGGGGGTCTCGTAGCTGAGCTTGCCGGCGGCGCCGACCATTCCGTCGGGGCCGGGCTTGTTGGTCCGGTTGGGTGGAAAGTCCGGGCTGTCGATCCACGCCTTCTGGATGAACTCGAACTGCTGCACAAGGTCCGACTGGTAGCAGACGAAGAGCAGACCACGCTTCTCGTCGGGCCCTCCGGGGCCCTCCGAGGCGGGGTCGAAGGGCGCGCCGTACGGGGCGCCGCGGCGGATGATCCGGCGGCGGTCCATCACCGGGTTCTCGTCGAACGGCCGGTCGCCGGGCTTCTCCTGCAGGCCGTCCCGGGGGTTGGTCTTGCGCAGGTGTGAGAAGAGCGGGGTGATGAAGCCCTCGGGGTCGTTGCGGTAGCCGAAGTCGTTGTCCTCGCCGGCCAGCGCGCTGGAGGGCCGGTCGGCATTCGGGCACGTGGCGACGGGGGTGCCGGACCGCCACCGGCCGACGAGGCGGGCCGCCAGCCACTCCGTGGTGGCCTCGAGCGGCACCACCTTGGCCTGCTTGAGCGCCTTCAGCTGCCCGGCGACCTGGAACCAGAAACCGGGGACGTCCTGGCCGAGCCGACGTACCACCTGGAAGCTGCCGTTGTCGGCCCAGTCGGGCGTCTCGTGCGGTACGCCACCGACCCGGTCGTGCCCGACGACGAACTCGCCGGGCGGGATCAGCCGGGTGCCGTGATGTCCCTTGACGTACTCGGGCTTGACGGGGTCCGGCTCGTCGAAGCCGATGACACCGGGCTCGCTGACGCCGTCCTTGAAGCCGAAGTGCTCCTTCCCCCTCCGGGTGCCGGTCAGGGTGGCGGCGTCCTGCTGGAACACGATCACGATCTTGGCCGCGGCGCATGCCTCGCGCTGCTGTCTGACCGTCGCCTGGAGGTCCTGGACGGTGTCCGAGGCGACGGTGAGCACGGCGTGGACGACCTGGCCCTTGCCGTTGCCGAAGAGCCACATCTCCGGCGAGCTGTCGCCGGTGTCCCCGAGCGCCCGCTTGTCCGAGCCCTGTTTGAAGGCCTCCAGGCCGCTGCCGGGCTTGACGGAGGGCAGCGGATCCTTGCCGGTCAGCTGCCGCAGGCCCTCGTGGGTGAAACTGACGTTGATCCAGGTGGCCTTCAGCGCCTTCGGGTCGTCGCCGGCCGAGGCTTTCCTGGCCTTGCTGAAGGCGGCGTTGAAGACGGCCACCTGCCGCGTCGTGGAGATCTGCGGTTCCAGCGCCTTGACCCAGGTGCGCGCCCGCGCCGCGTCCTCGAACTTGAGGAACAGCAGGGTCATCTGGTCCTTCTTGAAGCCGGCGATCACATCACCCTGGATGTCGTCGCTCTCACGCAGCTTGAGACCGTCCACCATGCGTTCTCCAGAAGATCGACACCTCCACGCCGATGCTGCGCAGAGTAATCAACAACCTATGCGGCACTCCCGCACCCTCCCGCCGACCGACTGGCCGATTACGCCGACCGCCGCCCCTTCACGCCCCGAATGCGCTGGCCGAAAGCGCGCGGAAGCCTTTGGGTGGTCCGAGTCACCCGCCTGCACGTCTCGGGGTGACAGCCGACCGGCGCGCCTCAACACTGAAGATCGTCACTGTGCGTGAACATGTGGCAGTCCTGGCGCAGCCCGTGTCAGCCGACGTGTCCCCCAGTCGGAGTGCTGTGCCTTCCTCTCGCCAGCAAGGAGTCCCATGTCCCGCAGCAATCCGCGCCTACCCGCCCGCCGGAGGCTCGCCACGGCGATCTCCGTCTGCGCCGCCACCGCGATGGCCGTGTCCATGGCCCTGGCCTCGGCAGGCCCCGTACTCGCCCACACCGGTCACGGAGACGAGGGCGATGCCGTCCCGTACGGCCCCGCCTCCCGGGCGGCGAGCGCACCGGTCACCGTCGACCCGGAGGAGGCCGCGACACTCGGCAAGGAACACGCCGAGGAGCACGCCCGCACCCGAATGGCCATGGCCGGGATCGGCGAGTACCCGCAGACCACCCGCACGGCGCGGCTCAAGGCGCTGACCGCCTCCCAGGAGAAGGCCAACGCGTCCTTCGACGCCGCCGAGTTCGGCCGGTTCAGGGAGTACTTCCAGTCCCCGGACTTCGCGGCCCACATCGCACTGCTGCCCACCGGCAAGGTCCTCTTGTTCTCCTTCGAGCGGATCGAGACCAACCCGCAGAATGAGCCCGCCCCCACCCAAACCATCGGCAAGGAGAACGCCGGCCGCGCCTGGATCTGGGACCCCGCCAAGGGGACCGGCGCCGGCGCGTTCACCGAGAAGAAGCCACCGGTCATCAACATGCCCGACGGCAAGAACGAACCCCGCCCGGCCCCGTTCTTCTGCGCCGGCCACTCCTACCTGCCCAACGGCATGCTCGGTGTCTTCGGCGGCAACCTCGGCGGCAACGGAGGCAGCGGCGCCAAGCTGTCCCTGGTCTTCGACCCCTGGGCGGAGGAGTGGTACCTGAACAAGGACATGTCCGTCGGCCGGTGGTACCCGAGCGTGGTCACCGGCGCCGACGGACGCCAGGTGATCATGTCCGGCCAGTCGGAGCTCGGCTGGGGCACCCCCACCCCGGTCGTCGAGCGCTTCCCCGCAGCGACCCAACAGGTGCCCTTCGAGAAGTCGGTCAAGCCGATCGGCTGGGGAGTGGACCAGCTCAAGACCGAAGCCCCCTTCAAGTGGGACTACCCGCAGTTGTTCTCGCTGCGTGACGGGAAGATCTACGGCCTCGGCCGTTCCGTGGACCAGCAATGGCTCTTCGACACCGTCGCCGATACCAAGACCGACCTGCCGAACCGCCCGGACATCAACAAGGGCAAGCCGGGTCCGGACGGCGGGGAGTGGAGGCGCAACTACGGCTCCGCGGTTCCCCTGCCGGCCGGTTTCAGAGGCCCCGACTCGGTCCTGGTCCTCGGCGGCGACCGCAACGACCCGAACACCTACCGTCTGGCCGGGGGCAAGTGGAACACCGAGAAGCCCCGCGCCTTCGGCCGTACCCAGGACGACACTCTGCTCCTGCCGAACGGCAACCTGCTCACCGTCAACGGTGCCTTCGACATCCGCGACTACGGCAACGGGCCGTACAACCCCAACGCCGACCTCAAGTACCGCCAGGTCGAACTGCGCGATGAGAACGGCGACTGGAGGCTCGGCCCCGTCCAGCGGCTTCCGCGCGGCTACCACTCCAACGCCGTGGTCCTCCCGGACGGCCGAGTCATGGTCACGGGCGACGAGCTCCAGCAGCTCGCCAACGACCCCGACATCACCGACAACAACAACGGCAGCATCGAGATCTACGAGCCCGCCTATCTCCACCAGGGCAGCCGCCCCGCGCTCGGCCTGATCTTCAACCCCAGCGTCGCCTACAACGAGAAGATCACGGTCAGCACCAGCACGCCCAACGACGTCACCCGCGCCGTCCTGCTGGCCCCGACCACCGCCACCCACTCGATCAACACCAGCCAGCGTCACCTAGAACTACGCATCAAGAGCCGCAGCGGCAACTTCCTGGAGCTCCAGGCCCCACCGACCGCCGCCGCGGCCCCGCCCGGCCACTACATGCTCTTCCTCCTCAACGAGGAAGGCGCACCGAGCAAGGCGGGCTGGATCCAGCTCAAGCCCCCGACGGTCGCCGCGGGTGCCTCCGCCACGAAGGCGAAGCTCGGCGGCTGACACCCGCCGGCACCTCCGGGACGAGCCCCCAGCCTGGTCACGGGACACGGCTGGGGGCTCAATGCGGACAGCCCGCGTGAGCCCCGCCGAGCCCTGCCGACCCTTCCCGTAGATTTTGTCCTCGACCACGCCACACAGTGGACGTCGTGCGCCGGGGCGCCGCCGACGACGACCGCCGCGCCCCGAACGAGCGGCTGCGGGCTGGCTGAGCCGGGGGTGGGCGCCACTGGAAGAGCGGCGGCTGCTACCCCGTACCCAGGTGATGGCCACGGGCGCGATCGACGGCACAAGAACCTGAACGTGCTCGGCCTCTACAGCTTCACCGCCTCCACCGCGGCCGGGGGTAGCCTGCGGCCGCTGCGCGACCCGGACGCCGTCGAACTCGACGACGAGGAGGACGGTGCGGAGGACTGAACGGCGTCAGGGACTGGCAGGGCGGTGATCAGCTTCCGGGCCACCGTCTTGGTCAGCCGTTCCAGGGCCTGCGCAGCATGAGGAATTGACTTCCAATTTTCGGGGTGATCTGAGGTGAGTGGGAGATCAGGGGGCGCCATGGGTTAGCGTGGCAAGCGTTGATGGCGAGCCCCCGTGCTGGTTTTTGAGGCGCAGTAGGGGTAAACGTGCAGGTCAGGGCGATTTCATGAGATTCCTGCACACCTTTTTGACGCATCCCCTAGCATGAATGCTCCTGTGAGTACAAACCTGCAGGTCAAGCGCCTGGGCCTCACCTCTCGGTGGGGCCCTCCTGCATCCCCGTGCTGACCTGGTGCTGACCTCTCATCACCCGTCATCACCCCTGCGAACCTCAACCGTGCTGGGTTGGTGCTGACTTGGACAAGCCTTGATGGCTTGGGAAGCGTGTCGCCGAGCGGAGCGTCCACTACGTAAGCCGGCCATCGCGGATCGATGCGGTCCGATACCTGCGGGAGTGGAATACCTGGGTGGCGCGGTTCGTACGGATTCGGGCCGCGCATCTTCCGGACCGGAGCTGTGTAGCTGGTGCACGCACCGAGTAGCCCGCAGGCGATTGAGTTTTTCGGGCGGCCCAAGGAGAATCCCGCCGGGAACGATATCGAGAGTGAGCGTCTGAACCCGGGCGATATCGCAGAGGCCCTTCCCAGGCAATGGCCGTGAGTTGATCACGGCCCCTGGGTCGCCGGGTTGATCCCACAAGGGCCCTTAGATGAACCTGCGTGATGAGTGGTGGGCAGAGTCGAGGTGTGCGAACCGGAGCCGACCATAAGGGAGTGGGCAGCGCCGATTCGGGTGGTGTCCACTACCGGCCGTCGCGCTGCCACCGCGAGGCTGACCGAATGCACGTGGCGCGGGGTCAGAGGCGTTTGTAGCTCCGCTTGGACACGGTGTCACCGGTCTGGAATGTGGCTTCGAGGCCGTCCCCGCTGAGGGTGTCCAGCTTCTGGACCTGGATCAAGGTGTGCCCGTCGCGGGTGACGGTGGGGTAGTGAACTTTGGTGCGGCCACAGGTGATCGTCCTCGCCTCAACCGGTCAGGAGGAAGTATCTGCCGGTGGAGAGCGTGAGGTGGGCGCATGCAGCGCTGGTCCCCGTTGAACGACTGCCCGCGAGAGCTCTTGCTGCGGCTGGATGCCAGCGAGGAGTTGGGCTTGGCGTCGGGACGTGGAACGGCTCTCCGGGTATGCGCTGCGCGACCGAGGGCAGCTGGTTGTTGTACGCCGTGGCGGGGCGGTGGGGGCGGAGGTCACCGAGGCCGGGATGTTCTATCTGGAGCACGGTCACCATCCGGAGGATCCGCGGTACGCCGCCGCGCCCCAGAAGGGCGCCAAGAGGACGCCTGTGCCGTACTCGGAACGGGCTGTGGCGGCCCGGGCGCGGCGGGCCAAGGCGGCGGAGCTGATCGAACTGCTCGTGGCTGAACGGCGGGTGGTCATCCCGGAGCCCGACGAGGCGACGGAATCCGAATACCGGCGGGCCCTCGACTACGCGAAGCGGCACGGCCTCACGTCGGTGGGGAAGCGCATTGAGATGAACCCGGTCTCGCGGCCTTGTTGCACAACACCAGCAGCATCGCCGTCGTCGGCAATTCTGCCCGGCTGGCCAACCACACGCCGCACCTGCCGCGCGCAGGTGACGACGTGCTGAGGGCGGAGCCGCTGGAGGACCACCGGGTGCGCTGACACGCGCCGAGACCGCCTCAACGCGGAGGCGGGGACGCCCGGATGCCGTACGCCTGCGTGAGGGCCATGATGACCTCTGGCGGCGGGCACTGCATGGCCTACGGCTTCGCCGTCGGCCTCACCTGGAGATGGCCGCCGAACAGCAGCTGCCCCGCCGGCCAATGTCTCGCCCTCTCCGTAGCGACCGACACCCTCAGCGGCTCCGGTGCGGAACGCGCGCGTAGACGGGGAGGCGATGACCAGCGCAACCCGGCCCCGGTAGGAAGGCGGCAGCGTGGGCCCACGCGCGGTCAGTTGGCCGACCCACGCCTCCGATCCTGCCGCTCGCCGGACACACGCGGGCCCCCCTCGATCTGCAGCTCGGTGTCAAAGGAGGCCCCGCGTGCAGGTTATGCTGCAATCCGTCCCACGGGGGAAGTCCGGTCGAAGTCCGGCGCTGACCCGCAACGGTAGACGGAGCCGCACATGCGGCTCCGTGAGCCCGATTACCCGCGGCGATGAAGGCTCCTGTCAATTCGCCGTGGACTGCGAGAAGGCGCTGCGCAGGGCGCCCCGCGTCCCGGGCCGCCCCTGTGCTCATGTAGGGCACGGCCTGAGGCGAAGGCGATCCGCCCGTGGCCACACCCCTGGAACTCGAACCAGCCGCGCCACCTCACACAGCGCCTGCCGGCGTCGGCCCCGCGCCACCCAAGCGCGTATCACTGCCCCTTCTCTTCGTCACCCTGTGCGTCGCGCTTGTGCTCTCCATCGTGTGTGGGGCGGGGATGGGGGCGTCGGGACTGTCCTGGGGCGAGGTACTGCGTCATCTGTGGGCGGGGCTGACCGGCGGTTCCATAGCGCATGACGAAGCGTCGGCTTACACGATCGTGTGGGAGCTGCGCTTTCCGCGAGCCGTGCTGGCCGCGGTCGTCGGGGCCGGCCTGTCGGCGATCGGCGTCGCTGTGCAGGCCATGGTCCGCAACGCCCTCGCCGACCCGTTCGTCCTGGGCATATCCTCGGGCGCGGCCGTCGGTGCCAATGCCGTCCTCCTCTTCGGGGCCTTCGGCGCTCTCGGTCTCTGGGCACTGTCCACGGCGGCCTTCCTCTCCGCGCTCCTCGCCATGGCGCTGGTGTACGCGATCGCCCGCACCGCTGATGGCCTGACCCCGCTGCGGCTCGTCCTCACGGGCACCGCGATGTACTACGGCTTTTCGGCCGTCACCACGTTCATGGTGTTCGCGGCCGAACGCGGCGAGGCGGCCCGCTCCGCGATGATGTGGCTGCTCGGCAGCCTCGGCGGAGCCAGCTGGGCGTCCGTGCCGATCGCCGCGGGAGCCGTGCTCGTCGGCCTCGCCCACCTCACTGTGTCAGCGCGTCGCCTGAACGCCCTGGCGATGGGTGACGAGACCGCGGCCGCCCTGGGGGTGGACGCGGGGAGGCTGCGCAAGGAGCTGTTCCTGGTCTGTGCCGCCGTCACGGGTGCCGTGGTCGCGGTGAGCGGTGCTATCGGTTTCGTCGGCCTGATGGTTCCGCACGCCGCACGGATGCTGGTCGGCGCGGACCACCGCCGGCTGCTGGCCGTCGCCCCCCTCGCGGGCGCCGTCCTGCTGATCTGGGTGGACATCCTGTCTCGTGTGGTGCTCGCGCCAGTCGAGCTGCCGGTGGGCGTGCTGACCGCCGTCATCGGCGTGCCGTGCTTCGTCCTGCTGATGCGCCGCCGTTCCTACACCTTCGGAGGCGCGTGATGCGGATCGACATCGATGCACTGACGGTCGAGATCGCCGGCGCGCGGCTGGTACGGGAGGCCACGCTGCGCGCGGACGACGGGCAGGTCGTCGGGCTCGTCGGGCCCAACGGTAGCGGCAAGTCCACGCTGTTGCGCTGCGTCTACCGGGCCCTGCGCCCCTCGGCCGGTACGGTCCTGCTCGGCGGTGAGGACCTGCATTCCCTGAGCGCGCGCGAAGGCGCCCGTCGGCTGGCCGCCCTGCCCCAGGAAGCGGTCACCGAGTTCGACTTCACGGTCGCCGAGGTCGTGGCGATGGGGCGACTGCCGCACCAGCGCTCCGTGGCCCGGACCACCGACGAAGACCGGAAGGCGTGCGAAGCCGCGCTGGTGAGGGTCGGCGCCGGCCACCTCGCAAACCGCGGCCTCCTCACCCTCTCCGGCGGCGAGAAGCAGCGGGTTCTGATCGCCCGCGCACTCGCACAGCAGCCCCGGGTACTGGTGCTTGACGAGCCCACCAACCACCTCGACATCGCCCAGCAGTTGGAAGTGCTGGCTCTGGTGCGCGGCAGTGGGCTGACGGTGCTCACCGCGCTGCACGACCTCAATCTCGCCGCGCTCCACTGCGACCTGCTCTACGTCATCGACAGCGGCCGGATCGTCGCCTCCGGCGCTCCGCACGACGTGCTCACGCCCGAGTTGCTGGCCGAGGTTTTTGGCGTACGGGCCCACCGGGTACCGCATCCGGAGTCCGGCGCCGTACAGCTGCTCTTCGACCGTCTCCTGCCCACTCAGCCCGCTTCCTGAGGAGTCATGGCCATCATGCCGAACCTCGTACGCCCCGCCGCACTCGCACTCGCCGCCGCCCTGGTGCTCACCGGATGCGGCGCGGAGGTCACCTCTCGGGAGGGAGAGGATGGTGATGCCAAGGCGCGCGGCGGCACCTATCCGGTGACCATCGAGAACTGCGGCCAGAAGAAGAGCTACGACAAGGCCCCACAGCGCGTGGTGACCAATGACGTCGGTATCACCGAGATCATGTTCGCCCTCGGACTCGAGGACCGTATGGCGGGCTATGTGATGCCCGACGACAGGGGCGATCTCGCTTCCGTTCCCTGGAAGGACGCTTACCAGAAGACGAAGTGGCTCTCGCAGAAGACCATCAACAAGGAGCTGGTCCTAGACGCTCGCGCCGATCTGGTGTTCGCGGGCTGGAACTACGGCTTCAACGAGGGGGAGGGCTTCAGCCCCGCCGAGTTGGAGAAGGTGGGCATCGACTCGTACCTGCTGAGCGAATCGTGCCGCAACGGACAGGGAAAGGCACGCGGGGTGATGCCGCCGCTCGAAGCGCTATACACCGACCTGCGGAACCTGGGAAAGATCTTCGACGTCGATGACCGTGCGGAGGCCCTCATCGGGGGTTTTGAGAAGCAGGTGGCCGAAGCGGAGGCGAAGGCCCTGAAGGGCGCTGACCGTCCGCGCGTCTTCCTCTACGACGACGGGCAGGACAAGCCGCTGACCTCGGGTCTGTACGCCGGGCCGCACGACATCATCACCAAGGCGGGTGGCGATCACGTCATGAAGGACCTCAAGGACAGCTGGGCGACGGTGGGCTGGGAGACCGTGGTCGAGCGTGACCCCGAGGTGATCGTGATCAACGATTACGGTGACACCACCGCGGACCAGAAGAGGAAGTTTCTGAAGTCCTATCCGCCGCTCGCCGGCGTCTCGGCCGTCAAGAACGACCGGATCGTCGTCCTCGACTACGCGGAGCTGGTGGAAAGCCCGCGCAATCCCGCGGCCATCGCCTCACTCGCCGCGGACCTGAGGACATTCTCTCGCGACTGACCAGCAGAGCGACGTCGGCCGCCGCCTCAGCACGCGGGCGGCGGTGCCGCCCGTCGCAACAGCGCCGCCTCGGTCCACCAGCGGGCCACGACCAGCCCGACGAGAGCCTCCGACCTAGGCCGTGTCCGGTGGGTGTGGGACCGACCGCCCACCTCCCAGGCTTGAGTACTGGCGATCTTCAACGCCTGCGGCTAGGCTCTGCGTTGCTCATTCGAGAGCCACAAGCACTGGCGACGTGTCCGATGGGGGACAGTGCTTCAATCTCAACAGGCAATGAGCACGATGAGTCTCTAATCGTCGCAGAGCCTCAGCAGGCCATCCGCAAGCGGTGGTCGAGCTGAGGCTGCCCGCCGACTGGTCGATCACCTTCGTGAAAGGGATCGACTGGTGAGGCTGACTTTTCTCGTTCAGGTACTTCTTGCACTTCTGTCCTTCGTATCGTCGCTGCTGGTAGCGGTGGTGGCGGGGGTACTTTCGCACGAGGCTGGGGCGCCGGTAGCTAGTGCAGTGCTGTACGGCGGCGGCGCGTTCATCGGCTGGATGACGCTTTGCGTCACTGTGCTGACGGCACTCGGCCTGCTCGGGCGTCACAGCCATCCCGGCGAGTGAGGGTGCCCGGCACTCAGGAGTGCAGCCAGAGCCGGATCGCAGCGAGGGTGACGGTGCCGTGGAAGATGTACGCTCTCTTGTCGTACCTGGTCGCCACAGCCCGCGACGCCTTGAGGGCATTCAGGGTTCGCTCGACTTCGTTCCTGCGTTTGTAGAGCGACCTGTCGAAGCCGGTGGGTCGACCGCCTCGGCTACCGCAGCGCTGCCGGTTAGCCCGCTGATTCTTCGGTTCGGGGATGGTGTGCTTGATCTGGCGCCTGCGTAGGTAGCGGCGGTTACGCCAGGATGAGTACGCCTTGTTTCCGCTGACGTGATCAGGCCGGGTGCGCGGGCGACCGCCGCCCGGCCGTGGTACGCGAACGCGCTCCAGGACCGGAATCATCTGAGGTGCATCGCCCCACTGCCCGGGCGTGACCAGCACTGCCAGGGGCCGGCAGCCGCCGTCTGCGGCCAAATGAATCTTCGTGGTCAGGCCGCCCCTGGAGCGGCCAAGAGCCTCGCCGGGGTGGTGCTGAGCCGACTGGATATGTTTCTTCGGGCTCCCGGGCGGACGCCTTCGAGCCCCGGCGGCATGCTGATGAGCCCGGCAGGTAGTCGAGTCAAAACCGACCATGCTCCAGTCGACGCGGCCCTGTGCGTCTGCGTCGGCCTGCACCGCGCGCAGGACTCTCTCCCAGGTGCCATCCGCCGACCAGCGTCGATGCCGGTCGTGACAGGTCTTCCACTTCCCGAAGCGCGTCGGTAGATCCCGCCAGGGGAGGCCCGTGCGCTGACGGAAGAGAATGCCGTTGATCACCTTGCGATGGCACTTCCACCTCCCACCTCGTCCCACGTTCTTTGGAAGATGCGGCTCCAGCTGGGCCCACTGTGCGTCAGAAAGATCACCCCGCCCCATACCAACCGGAACGATCCGACCGCCAGTCACACGACTCGCCGGACAGGCCCTAGCCTCTGGACCGGCCCGCTCCCGAGAACGGGCTCTTAGTGCGTTGTGGCAAACCGGATTTCGTTCGAGGCGTGCGGGCGCGGGTGATCATCTGGACGGAGGTACGGGTGCGACCGCGGGCATGAAAGAACGGGCCCCTTGGTAGTGACGCGGTTACGACACCCAGCACGCCCAAGGAAGCCCGTTGCCCGATCAGTTGAGCAGTATCTCTGTGTCTTCGTCCACCGCGGTCACTCCTGGGTGTGACTGCTACGTGCACCGGTTCGGTTCGATCGTTCCGGGGCGGCGGGTGGCCTGCTATCCGAGTGACATGACGGATGCGGAGTGGGCCGAGGTCCGTTCCGCGATGCCGGTGCCGGCCTGGCTCCTCAAGCAGGGCGGGCGTCCCGAGGGGTATTGCCACCGCGAGATACTCGATGCGGTGCGCTACCTGGTCGACAATGGTGTGAAGTGGATGGCTCTGCCGGTCGATTTCCCGTACTGGCGGGCGGTTTACGACTTCTTCCGCCGCTGGCGGTCCTACGACTACGTGCGTGAACTGCATGAACGGCTGCGTCGCACGGCCAGGGAACACGAAGGGCGCAACGCCGAGCCATCTGCGGGGATCATCGACAGTCAGTCGGTGGACGCCTCCGAGACCGTCGGTGCGGAAAGTCGCGGATACGACGGCGGGAAATCACGTGACGGGCGCAAGCGTCACATCCTGACCGACACCGAGGGCCTGCTCCTGGAGGTCACCGTGACCACGGCCGATGTGCACGACTCCAAGGCCGCTCCCGCTCTGCTGGAGACATTCATGGACCAGCCGGGCCGGCTGCTGAAACTGGTGTGGGTCGACAGTGCCTACCAGGGCCCGGCCCTGGCCAAGGCGTTCGCCCGGCACGGAGTGCGGATCGAGGTCGTGCGCCGATCCGACGGACACCGCGGATTTGTCGTGCTGGCCCGCAGGTGGGTGGTGGAGCGAACGCTGAGCTGGCTCTCCCGCTCACGCCGCCTCAACCGCGACCACGAACGCCGCCTCGACCACCACGCCCAGATGGTGTGGTGGGCCGCTGTGATCAGGCTGTCCCGGCGCCTGGCCGCGGACGCTCCGCGCTGGCCGGAGAAGCGTCCCGGCCGACTGCCCCGGGCGCGGGCATGAACCGTCCGTCCTTCGCCCGCACCAGCCAGCCCCGCTTCTCCAGCACGTAGGCACGGTGCCGGATCTTCTCCACCTCGTTCTTGATCTCCGCCTCCCGGCCCACCGCCCGCGTCAGCTCCACGCCGTTCACCGGCCCCGAAGCGGCCACCACCGCGGCGAACACCTCCCGATACAGGCCGCTGAGCACCTCTTCACCCATGCCCGCCCGCCACACCGGCCGCCTCTCGCCATGCCCCGCGCCGGGGCCGCTCGATCCCACGGCGGCAGCCATCTCACCACCAGACGGCACGGAAACCGGCGTAATCACCGGGCTCTCCTCGGCCAGCACCGACACGAGCTCCTCACGCCCCACCCGGGCCCGCTCGACTCGCTCCCGCGCGGCATCCACCTCCGCCTGAGCCTGCTCCAGGACCTCCGTCCAGGACTCCAGATCCTGCCTCGCCCGCGCCTCACGCTGTTCCATCAACCCCAACACCGACGGCATCGCACCCTCCTCGATCCACAACAAGCCGTCCGCTGCCTGCCCCTACCCCGCCCCGGTCATGCCCCGCACACGAAGAAGCCCCTGCTCATCGAACAGGGACTCCCTTTGCCACAACGCACTTAGGGTGTCCGCCAGTAGGTCATCGGATGCGGGGGTTTCGAGGGCGGGTGTCCCAGCGGTAGAGGGTCCAGGCGCGTCGGATCAGGCAGCGGACAGTGATGACTGTGCTGGCCAGAGCGATGAAGAAC